>QKDT01000406.1 GCA_003251995.1 Desulfovibrio desulfuricans | reverse complement strand
TCTTTGGACATATCCACGTTGGACTGTTCAATGTTATAAGATTGCGTGGTACCAAAACCGTTGTCTCCAGGCACGCCGAGCGAGGCTTCGCCAGATTCGTTGGTTTGAGAGTAAAGGTTGCTGCCTTCACGGTACAATCCCTGCGTGCATTTGAAGTCGTACAGCGCGATCTGATACAGCGGCAGTGTTTTGCTGTTGGAGTACACGCCGTAGACAACCCCATCAGTATCAATCTTTACGTTGCTCAGTGTGCCGGAGGCATAACCATCCTGGGTTCTGTTCTGCACCGTGTACGACGTGGTATTGCTCACGCTGGCGGAGTCTGCACGGCTGACCGAGGTCATGGTGGGCACGATGGTGCCGTAGTTGATTACGTTCTTGTAAACCGGCACACCGGTTGTAGCGGACACGCTGGTCTGCTTTGATTCGGTTGTCAGGCTTGCCAGACTGTTAGCGCCAGTTACCATGGTAGGCACGGGGCGGGTACCGGCATCGGGCAAGGTATAGGTATCGGGCGAGATGGACTTGGCAACGTTAACCACAAAGTCGCTTGTGCTGGCGAGGGTGTGGGTTGTGCCGCCGCCATCCGTGTACTCATAGTTGGTGCCGTTATGGGTCACACGGTAAACCGTGCCGCCGTCATCATACGAACCGTAGTACTTGGGGTCGCTACTGGCAGCAGGCCATGTGGTCTGGTAGTAGTTGCCGTAGCTGTCGCTGCTGCTCGGGTAAACGGTAGAAGTGGTTAAGTCTGTCGTCTTGTTGGTGTAGGTGTTGGTGCCGTCAGAGACGTAGTACACGCCACTGTTGCTGCCCACGTTCAGGGTACCTACAGCCGTGGTCAGCGTGCCGTACACATCGGCTGGAACCGCGCCTACAGTCGTATCTGTCCAGTAGTAGCCGGTGGAGTCGGCGTAAACAGGATCGAGGGCCGCGCCGTTGGTGGTACCGTACTGACCGTTGGACAGGGCGTAGTACCCGTAAGAGTCCATGCCCAGTGCCTGAGAGGTGGCACCGCTCCAGGGCAGGGTGCCGATGGGGTCGCCAGCGCTGTTCTTTGCAACCGTGGTCACAACCGGGTTATTCCAGGCTGGGTTGCCGGTATCAGTGAGACCAAAGTTCAGCTCGGTAATCTGATCTTCAACCTGGCTGACAGTGGTGGTGCCCTGCGTCATGGTTTCACTAACGCTGTTGGCAAGCGGCTGACCGGTAAAGTTTGCCGAAAAGACCGGCAGGCCGTTGGAGGACAGCTTGGTTGGCTGCCAGGAACTCTTGAGTGAGGGATCAACCGCCACCTGGTCGTTTGCGTCAGGCGTTTCTGTGGCGCCGTAGGTGTAGGCGGTCTGGTTTACCAGCTTGCCACTGGCGTCAAAGATCATGACGCCGCTCATGAGTACGCCGGCCTGCTTGTTGGTGCCCATGACGGGGTCATTGTAGAACTGGGTCGGATCGGTACCCCATGTATTGGTAGTGGAGTCATAGTCCTGACCACCATAGCTGCGCAGATCTTCAGGCGGAGGAATGGTCGCCAGGTATTCGTACATGGTGTAACCGGCAGGCAGACCTTCAATGCTGTAAATGGTCTTGCCGGTTGAGTCCGTCTTGGAGGCATCCACCTGATCGTAGTAAACGGTGAGGGTGTGGGTAGAGCCACCCTCGTCGTAAACGCTGATGCTCGACGAGGTAGCGTAGGCAGAATCTGCCATGGGCGGCGTACTCGTCGCATCCCACACATCAAAAAGGGCGGTCATGGGGCTGGTGCTGCTGGTGGTCTTGTCGCCAGTGCCATCGTTGGTCAGGCCCATGGTAAAGCTGACATCGGTCGTCCGCTGCGGGGGAATGTTCCAGCTATCCAGGACGATGTCCGTGGGCGTGCCGGTTCCCTTATAGGCAGAGTTGGTCGTGGTGGCAGTCGTGCTGGTGGAGCCGCTGTTGAAGCTCAGAGACGTTGAGTTTTCAATCTTCCAGCCCTGAAGCAGATACCCTTCGGGGTTTTGCAATTCGCGGCTGTTGTTGAAATAGAAGTCACCGGCTCGGGTGTAGTACATCTGGGTACTGTCGGTCTTGCGCACCTGGAAAAAACCGTTGCCGTCAATGGCAAGGTCGGTCACCGAGTTGGTGGTTTCAAACGAACCCTGCGAGTAGTCGCCAAGCACCGCGTAGGTGCTGACGCCCTGACCAATCTGGGTGGTGCCGCTGACGCTGCCGCCATCGGTGTAGAGGTAGTCGCTGAAATCTGCACGCTGGCTCTTGTATGCCAGGGTACTGACGTTGGCGATGTTGTTGCCAACGATGTTCATTTTATTTCCGTGCGCCATGAGGCCGGAAACGCTTGTCCACATGCTGGATGAGAGACTCATACCTTCCTCCGTGTCTTGGGATAGGGGGATATATTTCGAGTTAAACAGTGTTTGCTGTTTTCCCTCAATGCTATTTAACTGTCCGATGAGCTGGACGAATCAGTTGTACTCGAGCCGGTGGTTGAACTCGTGGTAGTGGGAACAGTAACCTGACGCACATTCGAGAGAGCCATCAACTGACCGCCATCAAGGCCCAGATATACAGTGCCATCACTATTGACCACGCCGGTAACAGTGGCGTCAACAACCTGATCGGACAAAACGGCCTCTTCGCTCGAATTGAGCAGCGACAGGTTGACCGTGTACACGCCGTCGGCAACAACAGCTCCGGTGTTGTCCTTGCCATCCCAGGTAAATTCGTACGTGGTGCCAGAAGCCTTTGCGCCGACATCTTCTGTGTAGACAACGTTGTTGTCGCCATCGCGCACCGTTATGGTACCGCTTGCAACGGCATCCTGAGGGGCATACCGGAAAGTGGTTATGGACACTTCACCTGTGGTAGCGTCTGTTACCTTGCCTATACTGTTACCTGAAATCGTAACCTGCTTGCCAATGTACGACGTAGCATTGATCATCTGCTGGTTATTGGTCGCTTCAGTAAGCGAGTCCATACTTGTGTTCAGGTTGATGAGCTGTTCAAGGCTGGAGAATTGCGCCATCTGGGAAACAAATTCCTTGTCATCCATGGGGTTCAATGGATCCTGGTACTTGAACTGCGTAACCAGAAGCAGCATAAAAGCGTCTTTATCAATATTGGCGCCGTTTGACTGCTGCCCAACAACGGCATTGAACTCGTTATTGGCCTGGGTGATTGCGGATGCTACGCTAGACATGGTTCATTCTCCTCACGGCTCGTTTCAGGCAACCAGGTTAAGGTTTCTGGTGGCATATCTTGCCGCGTTGTCTAGAGAATGCACAGGCTGTTCCAAAGTTGAAATATTTGAATTTGACGTGGAATTTCGAACTGTTGCAAGATTTCTCAACCGGGCAAGTTCTTCCCTACGGGCATCTTCTTCCTGCTGGGAATTGTGCTGATTAAAATCCTGCCAGGTGGCGCTGTTCTGGTCTTGCTGCGATTCCTGCCGTACTTCCACCTTGTCTACCTTGAGGCCCTGCTGCTCAAGATTGGTGCGGATCGCATCAACCTGACGGTTGATCATATCGGTGGTTTCAGACTTTTCAGAGCGGATAATCGCGCTTACTTCGCCATTGCGCACCGAGAGAGTAACCGTGATGGCCCCAAGCTCTTGCGGGTTGAGCTGCAGGTCAAGCCGTGAACCGCCACCCTTGAGCGTGGAAAGCATGCCCTGTTCAACCTGCTGCGCTACCTGCCGGTCTATGGTCGCCACAGGTGAGACATCCTGCAGATTCGTAGCCACATCCTGACCAGCCAGCGCTGCCTGCGCCGCCGCATAAGCGGGTATGTTGCTGCGCCCGGAAACAGTGGCGGATTGCGTGTCTACCTTGTTCAGCAGCTCACTCCACGATGACTTCTTTTTATCCTGGTCAGATTCGTTCTTGCTGAAGCTGCTGTCGGAATGCTTCTGCCCCATGCTGTCCAGGGTGCTTGCCTGCTGGGCAGCAGCCTGCGTGTTGATCTGATTGACGGTATTCTTGACAGATTGGGCGTCTGTTTGCGTGCCCGTCTGGGCGGCGGTTTGCACCGCGGTCTGCGTGGCAGTCTGCGTTGCGGTTTGCGCCGCGGCCTGCGCGCCCTGTTGCGCGGAAGCCTGAGCGGAAGCTTTTGCCGAAGCAACACTGCTGGCAATTCTTTCCGCCGGCAAATCCTGAGTTGCGGTGGCCTTGTTAGAAGTCTCGGCAGTGTTGCCATCCTTCTTTACAGCGGTGGCACCCTTGCCAATGGCTTCGCTCTGGGTCGCAATCTTGATTTCGCCGTCTTGCGTCTCTTGTCCCTCTTTGAGGGTTTCGCCAAGAATTGTATTTGTGGTCTTGCGCACGGTCTTATCAATAAGAGTCTTGCTATGCTGCGCGGTGCGGTCGCGCAGGGAGCTGGCCTGCTTTTCTTTTTCCGTACGGGCGCGCGCCTTGCTGATGATGGGCTGCAACGTGGTTTGAAGCGCCGTATCAAGAACCTTTTGTGAGGAGGCCTTTGAGGTGAAAAAGTCCGTTACCGGTGCCATAAGCGTGCTGAACTGCTCGTTAAGGCAGGTAACAGAAGTGCTGCCGCCAAAGCTGTTGGCAAGGGTTTGCAGGTTGCTTGTGCCAAGGCCAAGGCCACGTCCAAGAGAAAGGGCCTCATTCTGGGTCACTTCTATGGCGCCTGCCGGGTCAAGGCTGCTCACAAACGAGGTGATGGTGTTGAAAGCCTGCTGGGCGTTGCCCTGCATCATCATGACCTGAACATTGGTATCCAGCACGCCCGAGGGGTCGATTTTTTTGAGCAGCGACGTGATATTATCCTTGTCCTCATCAGTGAGGAGAGGGATTTCGCCGCCGTTCTTAACGCTGGCTTTTACCTGCGCAAGGGTTGCGCCATCGGGCATTTCTGACAGGGCATACAGTTTGGTAAGGCTCTCGGTCGTAGCGCCAGCCTTGATAAGGTCGTTATACAGGGTTTGCAATTCCTGCTTGGTAAAGCAGACTTCGTTCAACGTGTAGGTAACGCCGTTGCTGGTGTTGCGCGAATAAGGGCTTTGAACCTGAAGGGCGGCCTTGGCAGTGGTCGTGTAGTTGCTTGTAGCCTTGGAATCAGATGTGCCAGTGAACACATCAGCAGATTCGTCGCCATCAAGAACACCCTTCAAACTGGAGTTGAGGGCGTCTATAAAAGAAGACGTCCGCTCGTCGTTGGAAAGGTTGTTGGTAGCGGCGTTCCAAAGCGTTTGGTTGCTGCTTACGCTTGTGGGAATAATCTGCATGGTTCACTCCTTGCGCACTAAGCTATTCAAGGAATGTTCCAAAATTATATTATAATGATTTCAGTGTATTGAGAAATTGAAACAGTGGGAGAAGAGGCAATAAATGCCCAATTTAGACTGGATCGGCAAAAAGAGGAGCCAGTGTTGCCAACCGCTCAACGGCTGTGTGCCATCCTTGCTCGCTGAAGCCTTCATTTTGCAAAAACATGTGCAGATGCCCCGTAAACAGGCGTAGCATGCCGGGTTGCGTGCGCCAGAAATCATCGGACAAAATGGCACGCTGCTTCAGGTGTTCGCTGCAAACCGCACAAAGGCTGGCAAGACGGGCCGCCAGCTTTTGCGCCAGTGCGGGATGCACGGCGTGCAGCCTTGAGAGGCATTGGAGCAACAGCGATTTTTGTCCCTGATCATACAGAAAAAGAAAAGCCGCCTGCCACACATCCTCCAGCAAAGGGCGGCAGGAATTATGATCTGCTTGCGGGTATGGGTGCAACGTATGCAGGCCCAAGGCATCGCGCCCGGTTCTGTAGAGAGTAAGCCCTTTTGACCGGGATTCGTTGCAAACCTTGCCTGTGGCAAGCTCATTGTGGATATTGAATACCATTTGGGCAACCGGCGCGGGCATGAACGATTGCTTGCAAAAAAGGCGGCTGCGCCTGCACTGCCAGCAGCCAACACAGCTCATGGCGGCGCGCAATACCCATTGGCCCGGTGCGGAAGGGCCCGTCTCACGGGCATGTACCGGCCCCATGGAGAGGTTGAGCACGGGTACGCCAAGATAGTCGGCAAGGTGCATGGGGCCAGTGTCTGGCGTCACGCACAGGTCGAGCGTTCGCATCACGCCTGCAACCTCTCGCAGGGTCAGCTTGCCGCAAAGGTTGGCCTGTGCAAGCCCCGAGCGTCGGGCGACCTCATCCCCCAGCTCCTGCTCTGCCTTGCCACCCAGAAAAACAGGGGCAAGATCTGCCGCTGCAAGGCGCATGGCAAGGCGGGACCAAAAACCGGAATCTGGTCTTTTAGCCGCCTCGCTGGCACCGAGTACCAGCCCCACTCGGCGTGTTCCCGCAGGTGCGGGGCGCGCATGCCCCACAGCGGCAAGATTGGGGGTGGGCGAAAGATCCAGCAGGTGCAGGTCTGCCCAATGAAAAGCATTGGCGTGGTTGTTCTGCGTAAGG
>QKDT01000175.1 GCA_003251995.1 Desulfovibrio desulfuricans | reverse complement strand
GCACCATTTTGGGGGCAAATGAGCAAAAAGGGCCGAGCCGTAAAACGGCCCAGCCCTTCAAATGAAGCTTATTATATGGAGTACATTGCGCGGCAGTGCGGCAAAACCGCTGCCAGCTCATGATACTGGTCACGCTGCTTTTGTAATGCGTTTGGCGGAACGATACCTTGGCCCCGGATGCAAAGCGAAGCGGTATCAGGCTGATCGCAGACTCTGCGAACCTCCGTGTACATTGATGTGGTGCAGAATGACACCCAGCACCCCTTCAATATCAAGATGCGATGTGTCAACAATCAGGGAATCTTGGGCCGGGCGCAGAGGGGCAACGGCGCGGTTGCGGTCAAGAGCGTCGCGTTGGCGAATCTGTTCGGTCAGCGTGGCAAGATCCGCGGTTTGCCCGCTGGATTCAAGGTCGTGCAGACGGCGTGTGGCCCGCACCTCTGGGGCTGCATCCAAAAAAAACTTGAAGCGTGCGTCAGGAAACACCACAGTTCCCATGTCTCGGCCTTCTGCCACCAGCGGGTATTGCTCGCCGATGGCGCGCTGGGTGGCGCGCAAGATTTCCCGCACCACTGGCACGGTTGCAATGCGGGCTGCCAGCATGCCCACGGCTTCGGTGCGAACCTCGCCCCGCACGGCTACACCGTTGCAGAACAGGGTAGACTGCTGCCCAAGGCCCGAGAGGGTGAATGTCCACTCCGCGCAACGAGTGCGCAGTTCTTCCTCTGGCAGGGTTTCAGCTCCGGCACCCAGTTTAAGCGCTATGCAGCGGAACATGGCGCCGGTGTCAAGGTAGGAAAGGCCAAGTCCTTCCGCAACCCGGCGGGCAAGTGTGGTTTTGCCCACGCCTGCCGGGCCGTCAAGCGTCACCACAGGGAGGCGCGCACTCATGCGTGTTCCTCTTGGCTTGCTGCAGCGTGCCGGGCCGTTACTTTTGCCATGGCAGCAAGGAATGCAAGGTTTTCCTGCTGATTGCCAATGCTCACGCGCAACAGGTGCGGTAACCCGTAGCTTTTGAGCGGGCGGATGATGATGCCCTGCGCAAGCAGGTCTTCAAAACATGCGGCGGCATCGGGCGCGCCCTCGGGCATCCCAAACATCAAAAAGTTTGCCTGGCTGGGCCACACCTTGCAGCCCAGAGCGGTCAGACCCACAAACAGTTCTTTGCGGCCTGTGCGCACGGCTCCCTGCGTGGCGTCATAAAATGCTTGGTCTGCAAGTGCCGCCAGGGCTGCTTCTTCTGCCAGAATATTGACAGAGAACGGCAGGCGCGCACGCCAGACAAAGTCCGCCAGGTGGTCGGGCAAAATGCCATAGCCCACACGCATGCCCGCCAGTCCAAAACTTTTGGAAAACGTGCGCATGAAGGCCGTGTTCTCAGGCATTATTCCACTTGCCAGCAAGGATGCCGCTTTTTCGTCTTCGGCAAAATCCACGTAGGCTTCGTCAACCACCAGCAGGCAATCGGGGGCTTTTTGCGCCAGTTGGTGCGCAAGGTTTTCCACCGCATCGCGCGGGGGGCAAAAGCCCGAGGGGTTGTCAGGCGTGGTTACAAACACAATGCGCGTATTGCTATCCACCAGATCCAGCAGGGCGGCAAAGTTGAATGAAAAATCTTCTTCAAGCGGCTGCCGCCTGATTTCAACGCCGCAGATTCGGCTTTGGATCGGATAGATGCTGAAACAGGGGTTAAAACACACGATGTTGTGCGCGCCGGGGATCGCCAAAATACGGATGAGCAAGTCAATAATTTCGTCCGAGCCATTGCCCACCACAACGCGGTGTTCATCAACCCCGTGTCGGTTAGCCAAGGCCTTTGCCAGGCGCGGATTGCCGCCCTGCGGATAACGGAAAGCACCTGAGGCATGGCGCTCAACGGCCTCGCGGGCCAGAGGGGGCATGCCCAACGGGTTTTCATTACTGGCCATTTTAATGACCTGGGGCAGGTTGTACTTTTCCTGAATTTCGGCAATGGAAAGGCCGGGAACATAGGCTTTGAGGGCCATGATTTCCTGGCGCACACTGATCTCGGACATGGTTACTCCACCAGTATCACCCATCTGGGGTGAAGATTCAGGGCTGCGCGTATGCGCAATGCAGTTTGTAGTGGTTATGGTATGTTTCAGCCAACAAGCCGTCGCAATGCGACGGCTTGTTGGCTGAATGCGTTGGAAAGCTTGGCTTCCACAGCTACAGAAGTGACGGTAACCGCCTGCTATTCTGCAGTTTCTGTGGGGCGCACGGTCAATACGGGCATGTCGGCGTTTTTAACCACCTTTTCTGCCACAGAGCCAAAGAGAATGCGGTCAATGCCCTTGCGACCATGGGTGCCCATAACGATAAGGTCAACCTTTTCTTCGCGGGCGCGGTTCAGAATTTCTTCAGCGGCGTAGCCAATGAGCACCTGGCCCTTGGCTTCAACGCCCACAAAATTCTCGGCCACAAACGATTCCATGGATTTTTCGGCGCCCGTCACAATTTCACCGACAAAATTTTCGATGGTGTTGGGCGGAACATGAAAGCCCACATACTGGCTCAAAGAAGGGGCGGTGTACACAACAAGCACGCTTGCGTTGAGCCCCTTGGCAAGAAGCACTGCATAATCGGAAACTTCCTTGCTGTGTTCAGAAAGGTCTACTGCGCAAAGAATCTTCTTAATTTCCTTCATGGCAAACTCCTGTTCCCCCCGGTAGGCGATTTAATGGATAGTGTGGCTGTATGGGGCCGTCGCTGAGGGGTTTAGTATGGTGTCGCAGCCTTTATCCTTTGCCTTCACGTATAATAAATGGTAGTTTTTTTCGGCACAATAGACAAGACATTTCGCCTAACGCCGCAAAGGGGCAGGGAAAATTTTTCCCTGTGACGCATGGCAGCTCTGTGAAAAATCAGCCTGTTATGAAATAATGGATTTGTGGCAAGAATTTTGCATGTTTTCTGCAACGGCAGTACGCCAACCCTGGAGGCGACATGAAAATTACTAACGACCAACTTGAGGCGCTGTTACGTCAGCAGAGTCAAACCTCAAGCACTAGCCGCACGCAGACAACGCAGGGCGGTTTTGAGGCCGCTTTGACGGAGCAACTGGGCCTTGAAAATGCCGCAGCATCTTCGGCGTTTTCCACTTCTTCGACGGGGCAGACCTCTCAGGCCTCCCTGATCAGCCAGATGCTGCTTGGCACTACCCAGACCGAATCGACGGATGTTGATGAAGACGTCATTCAAAGCGCCTTCTCGCAGGCCTCTGGTACGCTGGATATGTGGGATTCGTACGTTAACGCCCTGGGTTCTTCGAATCAGGACGGATCGTTGCGGGAGGCCTACTCCCTGTTGCAGGGGATAGACGGGCAGGTTTCTGCTCTCAAGGACAACACGGCCTCTGTACGCGGTCAGAATGCTGGCCTTGATTCGCTGGTCAATGAGCTTGACGTGATGACAACGACAGAAAAAATTAAATTCAACAGGGGTGACTACACCGCGTAGCCATTCTGAAAGAACAACCGCTGTGAAATCAGGGTTTCACGGCGGCTTTTGCTCGAACGCAAGCCGTCTGTTCTTGGAACAGGCGGCTTTTTGCGTGCTGTGGGTACCCGCGAGCCAATGCTTTTGCCCGCATCCTTGGGCGTGGCTCTGCAACGTGCAAGCCCCCGAGACCTTACAGTTTCGGGGGCTTGCACTATGGTGACGCTATGCCCGAAAGTGGGGCGCGCCAAGCGGGGTTGATGTATTGCTACTTGGTGGTGTTGCCAGTGGTCTTGGCGGTGTTGCCAGTGGCCGTGGCGGTGCCAGCCATGCCGGGGCAGTCAGCGGAATTCATCATGCCCTGACCCATGCCCATGCCACGTCCACCCATGCGATGTCCCATGCCGCGGCCCATGCCGTGACCAGCCACGAAGGGAATACCCTTGTCAGACATCTGCTTGAGCATTTCAGCCCTGGCGGTGTACAGCTTGGCGTCAATTTCGCGCAGATCCTTCTGGGCGGCCTTTACGCGGGCGTCGTCGGGCTTGGCGCCAGCGGCGGCGAGATTATTCAGTTCTGCCATCTTGGCAAAGTGCTGCTGCATAACGGGCTGGGTTTTTTCAGCAAAGCTCTTGTGAATCTGCTGCATGGCTTCGGCCTGTTCGGCGGAGAGCCCCATGCCCATACCAGGGCCCATACCCATGCCGGGACCCATGTCCATACCCATGCCCATACCGGTGCCGGGGCCCATGCCGTTGGGGCCCGTGCCGTCGCCGTTGCGGGCAGAGGCAACGCCCGTAAGGCCGAGGAAGATAGCAAGGGTAAGGGCCGCGCCGCTGGTAACGATCTTGGAGGTCTTCATTGTAATATATCCTTTATAGTTGTGGGGTGATTTGATTGTTGAGTGCCGTAATTGGCTCAAGCCTGAACGGAGTTAGCGTCCGCAGCCCTGTCCATAGCCATGCGGGCCGTGGGAGCCAGATTGACCGCCGCCGCACCACGAGGAAATGGTCTGGGGGTTGGTGGCGGTGGTTGCCGCAAAGGAATTAGCTGCAAAGGCAAGCACAAGGGCCAGAGAGGCAAAGACCAGGGTAAGTTTGACGCTGTTCATGAGTTTTCTCCTTTATATCGACCTGCAAAAGTGAGGTCGCTTAGATGGCTTTTTTCAGCTTTTCATATTCCTCAAGAGAAATTTCACCTGAGGCGAGCCGTTTTTTTAGAATGGACATTGAATCTGTATAGTCCATGTTCTTCTTATCTTGTGGCATCAGCCTGCTGATGAACACAAAGGCAAGAAAGAGTATGATTATCATAAAAATGAGGTTTGTCATTCCGCTTCCCCATCCCATTACGCTTCCTATATCGCAGCCATACATAATCAGTTCCTTATTCGTGACGTTGCGCCGTCAGTTTATCATTGTTGTTTGCTGATTGGAGCTGCGTTTTTCAGCGCCGTTTGATTTCTGTATAGGCAAAGTGCGTGCCAAAGCCTTTATCTTTAGATAACATCCTTAATTTATAGGATTAAAATATCTTAGGCGAAAAACAAGTGCGCAAAAGTGTTTCCTAGATTGTCCGTTTTTTACTCACTTGTCAGATACACTATCCAAATTTTACCAGGGGGCTTGCGTAGTGAGTAAAAAATACATAACTATGGAGTTGCGCCGTTGAGGATACATCTATGACACGTCTTCGCTCTTCTCTCTCCCAGCGCTTGTCGCGCGTGGGCCTTTCTCCCTGGATGCTGCTTGGGGCAGCACTTATTCTTGGCTTAACGCTTGCGGGGCTTTCTGTTCGCAGTAACCAGCGTGAGCGTGCCTTTATGGTACACAACCTCACAGACCGTGCTGAGGCCCTTATCTGGGCGCTGGAGGCCGGAACCCGCACGGGATTGCGTCTCAGCCCCGGCGTGGTGCTGGGGTTGCGCCCTCTGTTGCGGGAAACAGCCCGACAGCCTGGTATCCTCTATATGGCTGTTACAGATACCACTGGGGCCATAGTAGCCCAGAGCGGTGATGGTGCCCCCATTCCAGGAGTACCGGGCGACGACACTTCAGACGCCTCAACGCCACGGATACTGCAAACTGAGGATATTCCTTCGCTTGCAGAGGTTACGGACAGGCCCATGTGGCGGGTGCGCAAGGTGGATGGAAAGGAAGTTTTTGAGGTTTTTCGTGTCTTCGCTCCTTTGAGCCGCGCGCATGGACAGCACATGGGCGGCGGGCGAGGGCAGCATGGCATGGGCATGATGGGACATATGATGGGCATGGATGACTCTAACGAGAATGAAATGCCTGACATGTTTAATGATGCACCGCCACCGCCACGAGGCTCCTTTGGGGGGCGTCCCAGCCCGGATGCGCCGCGTCAGGTGGTGGGCGTAGCCATGGTTGGTTTTGACGCCAGGCCCTTTGAGGATGCGCTGGCGCAGGACTCGCGCAACAATTTGCTTTCTGCGGCTCTGGCTGCCGCGTTGGGGCTGGCTGGCTTTGTTTCGTTGTTCTGGATGCACAACACCCGGCGTTGGCGGCGTATTTTGCGCGACCAGCAGGTCATGGCAGCGGAAGTTGTGGCGAACCTTCCTTTGGGGCTTGTGATCAGCGACCCCAACGGGCGCATTGCCATGATAAACGATGCGGCGCTGGGCATGTTTGGCAAAAAACGCGCAGAGATATTCCCTTCTGATGATGCAGATTCGCAAACCGAAACAGACAGGCCCAATAAAACTACCAGGGCAAGAAGGTTGAATAGCCTGCCCGGCCTGGAGTGGGAAAAGCTGTTGGGCAAGCTGACCGGGAACGCGCGTATTCTCGAGCAGGAGACAACGCTTGCTGTGCCGGGAATCAAGCCGATGACCGTGAGCCTTGGCGGCTCGGCCATGCGCAATGAAGATGGCGCGTTTTTGGGCAATGTGTTTGTGCTGCGTGATATTACGGAAATGAAGCGCCTTCAGGCTGACGCCCAGCG
>QKDT01000218.1 GCA_003251995.1 Desulfovibrio desulfuricans | reverse complement strand
GACATGATGGCCGGCGGCGCTTCGTTGGCCCCCAAACGGTGATCGTTGCCAGCGCTGGCAACGGTGGAGCGCAGCAGACCGCCAAACTTGTGTACGGCGCGGATCATGGCGGCGCAGAACACCAGGAACTTGGCGTTGGCGTGCGGGGTTTCGCCGGGATCAAACAGGGTTCCCAGTTCCGCATTGCCGATGGAATAGTTCAGGTGTTTGCCAGAACCGTTCACGCCAGCAAAGGGCTTTTCGTGCAGCAGGCACTTGAGGCCGTAGCGCTTAGCCACGTTGCGCAGCATGGACATGGTGACGTGGTTGTGGTCAACCGCGAGGTTGCTCACTTCAAACAGCGGGGCAATTTCGTACTGGCTGGGGGCAACCTCGTTGTGGCGGGTGCGCACGGGCACGCCCAGCTTGTACAACTCACGCTCCACTTCCATCATGTACGAGAGCACGCGCTGCGGGATAACGCCAAAATACTGGTCGCTGAATTCCTGTCCCTTGGCGGGACGAGCGCCAAACAGGGAACGACCGGCAATCTGAAGGTCGGGACGCGCAAAATTGAAATTATGGTCGATGCAGAAGTATTCCTGTTCAAGCCCGGCGTAAGAAACGATGGGCAGCGGGGTATCTTCGCCAAAAAGGGCCAGCACGCGATGCGCCTCGCGGTTCAAGGCCTGACCAGAGCGCAACATGGGCGTTTTTTTGTCCAGGGCAACACCCGTCCACGAAAGAAACATGGTGGGGATGCACAAGAACGTGCCGTTGCGGTTCTCCATGATATAGGCGGGGCTGGTCACATCCCAGGCGGTATAGCCGCGCGCCTCAAAGGTGGAGCGCAGGCCGCCGGAGGGAAAGGACGAAGCGTCAGGTTCACCGCGGATAAGCATGGAGCCGGAGAATTCGGCGATCACACCGCCAGCGCCATCGGGCATCAAAAAGCTGTCATGCTTTTCAGCAGTCTGCCCGGTAAGGGGGTAGAAAATGTGGGTAAAGTGGGTTGCCCCTTTTTCAATGGCCCAGTCTTTCATGACCGCGGCAACGGTGTCGGCAATGGCGGGATCCATGCGTTCGCCAAACTCAATGGTCTTGCGCAGTGCTTTGAACACGCTCTTGGGCAGACGCTCGCGCATTACGCGGTCGTTGAACACGTTGCACCCAAAAATATCGGTGGGTTTGGTGTCCACGAAGTTAAGGGGGGCTGCTTCGGGTTTGTAGGTGGTAATGGCCTCAATGGCGCTTTGTCTGGCGGATTTGATGCTCATGGACGAACCTCGCGCTCAGGGCTGACGCAGTGTTGGGGGTGCCGATATTTTCGCTTATGGCGGTTGAGTTAACGCCGCTGCCAGCAATCCGTAAAACGCCCGCGCCCGTGCTGCCCTGGCGCACGCGGACAAGGGGGGGGAGCCGCTGCAGAGGCATTGCAGACGCCGTGCCGACGCCCGCTCCAAAGCTATGTTTCCGGCCTGTGCCCCAAGGGGCAGACCGGCAAATGCTGACAATGTCAACACCATAAAAATCAGGGGCGGTCGCGGCTTTGCAGTGCCGTTACGCAGCTGATTTTCGTATTTCCGCCCGGCTACCATGTTGGCCCAGGCGGTGCAAAGCCCCATAAACGGGGGGTTGCCATCACTCTAAAGCCTGCGCCCAAAGGGCGCAGGCCCAAACAATACATATAGACGGCACGCGCTACAAAGCCGCCCCTGCCATTGCCGTAATAAATCTACGTATGCAAAGCAGCGGCAACCCTGAAGGCGCGACCAATAAACGCTGTTAGCCCACGCTTACGATTTCGATCGTAAAGGTCAACGTTTTGCCAGCAAGGGGGTGGTTGGCGTCAAGGGTGATCTCGTCAGCGCCAACTTCTGTGATGGTCACATCCATCTGACCCTGCTCGTTAGAAAGCTGCAACGGCACGCCCACGTTAAGGGGAATGTGGTCGGGCACCTGGGCGCGGGGAACAGTGAACACGAGTTCGGGATCGGCCTCGCCGTAGGCATCTTCAGGCGCGATGGTAACGGTAACGGTTTCGCCCGCTTCGTGACCATCGACGGCAGATTCAAAACCCGGGATCAGCATTCCCTTGCCCATCACAAATTCCAGGGGCTCACGGTCACGCGAAGAATCGAACTCATTGCCGTCGTCAAGGGTACCCGTGTAGTGTACGCGCACCGTATCGCCTTTTTTAATAGGCATAACTACTCCATTGCAGTGTGTGTGGACGGTTTGCGGTATCATACCGCTCTGTCGGCAGGAGCTGCCGGGGCAGAAACCAGCCCGCAAAGAATAACAACCAATTGTAAAATGCAAGCAAAACATGCCGGGGGGCTTCTGTCAATCTTGCACCTTGGTGCAGAGGCCTTTACTCCCTTTATTTACGCGGGTTGGCGGGCATTAATCTTTTGGCGTGGCCTGGCATAGAAAGATGTTTTTCGCAGTGACGCCGCGGCATATGCCGCGTCTGTTATACCACATGCAACACCCGCCTACGCACTTGACAGAGCAAGATGCGGCACTAATAATTAGCAATTGCTCTCAACGGGAAAATCCGCTCTGGTTCGGGCGGCACACGCAATCTTTCAGAGGTATCTCAGAGGTATTTATGTCCGACATCCGCTCCACGTACACCGACGAATGCAATTTTTACGGCCGCCACACCCCCCGCGAGCTGGCTGAAACCTACGGCACCCCTCTTTATGTCTATAATGAGAGTGTGCTGCGGCAACGCTGCCGCGATCTTATGGGGCTTTCCAAACACCCCGGTTTCGGCGTTAACTATTCCGTAAAGGCCAATGCAACCCCTGCCCTGCTGCGCATTGTGCGCGAAGAAGGCCTGGTTGTGGACGCCATGAGCCCTGGTGAACTGTACATGGACGAACTGGCTGGCTTTACGCCCTCAGAAATTCTGTACATTTCCAACAATAATTCTGAAGCCGAACTGCAAAACGCCGTTTCGCGCGGTTTGCTCATCAGCGTTGATTCGCTCTCGCAGCTCGAAACGCTGGGCCGCATCAACCGGGGCGGCAAGGTCATGGTGCGCTTTAACCCCGGCATTGGCGCGGGCCACCACGCAAAGGTCGTCACCGCTGGCAAGGACACCAAATTTGGCGTGACCCCCGACATGCTGGATGACGTTATCGCCCTGCTGGAAAAGCACGACCTCACCCTGGCTGGCATCAACCAACACATTGGCTCACTCTTTATGGAGCCGGACGGCTACCTTGGCGCAGCCGAAGTGCTGCTGCACCTGGCAGACCGCCTCTCCGCCAGCATGCTCGCCAAGCTTGAAGTCATCGACTTTGGCGGTGGTTTTGGCATTCCTTACCACAAGTATGAAGGTCAGGCCCGCCTGAGCATGGCTGACCTTGGCAGCCGCCTGCACGCTCTCATTGCTGGCTGGTCTGAAAAATCCGGCTACAAGGGCCGCTTTTTGGTGGAACCTGGTCGCTATGTGGCGGCGGAATGCTGCGTGCTGCTCGGCAGCGTGTTTGCCGTCAAAAACAATGGCGAAAAGCGCTATGTGGGCACCAACCTAGGCTTCAACGTGCTTGTGCGCCCCGCCATGTACGATTCATTCCACGATGTGGAAATTTACGGCGCAGCCGATGCACAGACCCGCAAAAACATGGTGCAGACCATCGTGGGCAATATTTGTGAAAGCGGCGATATCCTTGCCAAGGAACGCGATTTGCCCGTTATGCAAGAGGGAGATGTGCTGGGGGTACTTGACGCCGGAGCTTACGGATTTACCATGGGTTCCAATTACAACCAGCGCCGTCGCCCCGCTGAAGTTCTCATCCAGAGCGACGGTACTGCAAAACTTATCCGCCGCCGCGAAACCCTTGAGGATCTTGCGCGCTGCCTGATGGATTAATGTGACACAATTCAGCGGAACCCCCGCACAGGCCCGGCCCGCGCCCGACCTGAGCACTTCCCCCCGTGCTATCTGGCGGTTGACCTGGCCCCAGATGCTCATGATGTACCTTATGTTCTTCATGGGCTTTGTGGCTGTATGGGTTGCGGGACAGATTAGCGCGGACGTTCAGGCGGCGCTGGGCATGGTGAACCAGTGCGGCATTCTGCTGATGGTAGTTGCCATGGCTGTTTCAAGCGGCGCTACGGCGGCTGTCAGCCAGTCTTTGGGCGCACTCAAGGTGATGCGCGCCCAACGCTATATTGGCACAACGGTTATAGGCTGCCTGGGCCTCGGTTTTCTTGTGGCCCTGGCAGCCGCACTTTTCAGCGACAGCATACTGCGCATGCTTATGGTGCCCAAGAGCATCCTGCCGCAAACCCAAGAAATGTGGGCAGTGAGCATGCTTGGTCTGCCCGCGCAGTATTTGTACGCATCCACCGGCGTCATGTTTCGCGCCACGCGCCAGGTTTTGCCGCCCCTGTGGGTTGCGGCGGGCGTATGCCTGTGCAATCTGCTGGCCTGCCTTGGCCTTGGGCTTGGCTGGTTTGGCCTGCCCAACATGGGCTATATGGGTCTTATATGGGCAAACGTGGGCGCGCAGTATCTGGGCGCGGTGTGCAACTGCGCACTGCTTGCGCAATCGGGTTATCTGGGGCGCAAATCACTGCCTTCACTGCGTTGGCTGCGGGCTGGCCTGCCCTATTTGCTCAAGGTGGCCTTGCCCGCCGGGGCAGCGCAGATTGTGTGGCAATCTGGCTACATGACCCTGTTTGTTCTGGTGGCATCACTGCCCGCCGACAGCGTAAATGCGCTGGCGGGGCTCAATGCGGGATTGCGCGTAGAAGCGCTGCTCTTTCTGCCAGGCATGGCCTTTAACATGAGCGTGGCGGTGCTGGTAGGCAACAGCCTTGGGGCAGGAAGACCCGCCGAGGCCCGGCGCGTTGCCCTCAATATGGTAACGCTTGCCGCGGTAGCCATGAGTTTTATGGCTGCCCTGCTCTGGCCCTTCCGACAAGAGGTAGCCCAACTGCTCTCGCATGAGCCGGGCACGCAAGCCCAGATTGTGAGCTACCTGACCTACAACCTGCTCTCCACGCCATTTTCCATTGCCAGCACGGTTATGGGCGGCGTGATGACGGGAGCCGGAGCCACCAAGTACAACCTCATGATTTTTGGCGGCAGTTTCTGGGGCGTACGCCTGCCCTTGGGCTGGTTTCTTGGTCACACGCTCTGGGGCACGGCCTCGGGCGTATTTTTGGCCATGCTCGTATCCCAGGTTCTGCAAACCTGCATCATGCTTTATGTGGTGCTGTTCCGCGATTGGACGCGCTTTGCCATGAGCCGTCTGCGCCAGTCGCAAACCCCGTAAATACAGCCGTGAGGCCGCAACAGCGGCACCTTGGCATGCGCCCGCGCATTGCATGCATCTGCGCGTTGAGACGCGAGGAGACGATTGTGAGCAAGACCTTTACCCCCGTCAGCCTGGATGGACGCCAACAGTACTATGAACTGTGGGGCCGTACCCCTCAGCGTTCGCTGGACTACACCCTGGCAAACCTTTGGGGCTGGCAGGATTATTATGGCCTTGAATGGTGCTTTGAAGACAACCTCTGCTGGATACGCCAAACCCGGCCCTATGCCGTGTGCTGGGCGCCTGTGGGCGACTGGAACGCGGTTTCGTGGAAGGATCTGCTGCCCTGCGGCTTTAACCCCGAGGCGCACAATATCAACCGCGTGCCTGAAAAGCTGGTGGAGATCTGGCAGCGCGAACTGCCGGGCCTTGTGGATGCGGAAGAAGACCGAGGTCAGTGGGAATACCTGTACAAGCAAGATGAGCTTGCAGAACTGCCGGGCAACCGCTTTCATAAAAAGCGTAACCATTTCAACAGCTATGTAAAAACATACGGCGAACCGGACTATCACACGCTGGACGACGCCATGGTTGAAGATGTGCTGGCAGTACAAGACGACTGGTGCCAATGGCACGAGTGCGAAGAATCCCCTTCGCTAAGGGCCGAAAACGAAGCTATTAACCGCGTGCTCAGCCACTGGAACTGCTTTACCGGGCTTGTGGGCGGCTCTTTGTATGTGGACGGCAAGATGGTGGCCTTCAGCGTTGGTGAAAACCTGGACGGTGCAAACCTTGGCGTGCATTACGAAAAAGGCCTGAATGGCTTCAAAGGCGTTTACCAGACCATAAACTGCCTGTTCTCCCGCAACGCCGGTGCGGGCTTTACCTACATCAACCGGGCTCAGGATCTGGATGAAGAAGGCCTGCGCCAAGCCAAGATGACCTACCTGCCTGCCGATTTTCTGCGCAAGTACAAGGTACGCATTCGCAAAAGCTGAACTTTTAGCCAGTAGCTACGGCGGTTTGAGGATGCCTTGCATCCCTTTGCACCCGCATGGCTGCTACCTGCCATATATTCCGCCCTGTTTTTTGAGCTGCGGTGGAAAAAAGGTCGTTGATGGATTAACCCCACCAGCGACCTTTTTTTGCGGCAAGGGGCTGTGGCTAACTGCCAACAAATCATTTCAGACCGCGTGCCA
>QKDT01000332.1 GCA_003251995.1 Desulfovibrio desulfuricans | reverse complement strand
AAGTCAATTGAGTTCAACGGTAGTATAATCATGGTTCGTACAGCTATAATTCCCCCGATAGACTTCTCAAAAGTATGTATGGCGGTATGCACGCCACCCTGCGCCGCCCCGAATTTTACCCCATTTAAACGCAAAAACGGCGAGTTACCTTTAACAGTAACTCGCCGTTTTACTTGCGTATGTGGCGGAGAGGGAGAGATTTGAACTCTCGATACAGGTTTAAGCCCGTATACTCGCTTAGCAGGCGAGCTCCTTCGGCCGACTCGGACACCTCTCCGCATGCATCAGGCGCGCAAAATGGCAAACCAGAATGCAGAAATGCAAGCTAGCCTAGACGGCGCAACCTGTCAAGAATGTTCTGCCATCAATGAACAAATGGCCTGCAAGTGGCTGCTTGCGCCGGATTCAGCCACGCATTGACCGAGGCCGCAGCTTGGCGTAATTTTATGGACTTCCCATTAAATGGAACTATTGGAGCGCATTATGGCCCCCGAAAATGATAAGGCACCTGTTGCCACCGTTGCTGCCGAAGGCGTCGCCGCTGGCGAAACTGCAAAAGTAGGCCTGGATTTTATCCGCACCCGTATTACTGAAGACAACGCTTCGGGCCGCTTTGGCGGTAGGGTGCATACGCGCTTTCCACCAGAGCCCAACGGTTATCTGCACCTGGGGCATGCCAAGTCCATCTGCCTTAACTTTGGCGTTGCCAAAGAATTTGGCGGCATGTGCAACCTGCGCTTTGACGACACCAACCCCACCAAGGAAGAAACGGAATACGTTGACTCCATCCGTGAGGATGTGCGTTGGCTTGGCGGCGTTTGGGATGATCGCGAATTTTACGCTTCCAACTATTTTGAAAAGCTCTACAACTACGCGGAACAGCTCATCAATCTGGGCAAGGCCTATGTGGATGACCTCTCGGCGGAAGAAATCCGCCAGTATCGCGGCACGCTGACAGAGCCTGGGCGCGAAAGCCCCTGGCGCAACCGCAGCGTGGAAGAAAACCTTGATCTTTTCCGTCGCATGCGCGCGGGTGAATTTGCAGATGGTGAAAAGGTGCTGCGCGCCAAGATCGACATGACCTCGCCCAATGTGGTTATGCGCGATCCCACCCTGTATCGCATCCGTCATGCGGAACATCATCGCACGGGCAACAAGTGGTGCATCTACCCCATGTACGACTACACGCACTGCCTGTCCGACTCCATCGAGGGCATTACCCACTCGCTCTGCACGCTGGAGTTCATCAACAACCGCGAGCTGTACGACTGGGTGCTCGAAACCCTTGGCGTGTACCGCCCCCAGCAGACCGAATTTGCGCGTCTTAATGTCACCTACACGGTGCTTTCAAAACGCAAGCTCATTCAGTTGGTAAAAGAAGGGCACGTTACCGGTTGGGATGACCCCCGCATGCCCACCCTGAGTGGTATGCGCCGCCGGGGTATCCCGCCCGAGGCCCTGCGTGAGTTCTGCTCCCGCATTGGCCTTGCCCGCGCTGATTCTACTGTGGATTTTTCCATGCTCGAATTTTGCGTGCGCGAATACCTCAATGACCACACCCCCCGCGTGATGGCTGTGCTTGATCCGGTGAAGGTGATTATAGAAAATTATCCCGAAGGGCAGGTGGAAGAGTTTGAAATGCCCTACCACCCCGAAGATGCCTCGTTTGGCAGTCGCAAGGTGCCGTTCTCGCGCGAGCTGTATATAGAGCGCGACGATTTTCGCCTTGAGCCGCCCAAAAAATTCCACAGGCTGGCCCCTGGCGCAGAGGTGCGCCTGCGTTACGCGTATTTTATCACCTGCCGCGAGGCGGTGCTGGACGACGCGGGCAACGTGGTTGAGCTGCGCTGCGTGTATGACCCCGAAAGCCGGGGCGGGCAGAGCCCCGATGGGCGCAAGGTCAAGGGAACCATTCATTGGGTTTCTGCGGGGCATGCAATCCCTGCAGAAGTGCGCCTGTACGAGCAGCTTTTTGCGGCAGAAAACCCCAACGCTGCCCCCGAAGGTCAGACGTTTCTGGATAACCTCAATCCCGAATCTCTCAAGTCGGTGCAGGCCCTTCTGGAGCCAGCCCTGGCAACCTTCAAGGCTGGCGATAAAATGCAGTTCGAGCGCCTTGGCTATTTTTGCAAGGACAAAGACAGTACCGATGCAAAGCCCGTATTCAACCGCACAACCACGTTGCGCGACACCTGGGCCAAGCTGGAGAAGAAGGGCGCATAGCGGTTTTTTTGAATAAATTGCGGTTAAGCGGCATTTTGTTGCACGTCATGCTTGACACTCGGTGCCTCTGTCGCTATATTCCGCGTCTCTACGGGTCGTTAACTCAGTAGGTAGAGTATCTGCCTTTTAAGCAGAGAGTCGCAGGTTCGATCCCCGCACGACCCACCATATATTTTAAGGGCTTATAGCTAATCGCTGTAAGCCCTTTTTGCTTGGGACATACAAAAGGACATACAGGCGGGAATGCCGGGATAAATGGGGGGTAGGCAAAGCGCATGCTGTCGGCTATGGCGGCATGTGGGCAGAGCTGAGGCGGGTGCGCGCGATCTGTTAGTGCGCCTTTTTGCTGTAAGTATTCGGCTGTGTAGCTGAACGCCGGTTTGACAGTGCGCAAAAGCTCGCTGTGCGTGTGCGGTGTTCAGGTCTGTTGGTAGATAATCGTGGATGTAAAAGTGGCCTAATTTATAAAAAACTACGCAAGAGTTTTTGTGCTATTGTCTTGTTGTGTGTTCTCGCCATAGTATTGGTGTATTTCAACCCTGTTTCTGCCATTTTCTTTTGCTCTATACATAGCTATATCGGCATTTTTTATGCCATTGTCTATGATTTCTATGGCAGTTTTGCTGTCGATTGTTAGTTGCGATACGCCTATGCTGGCAGTTATATGGAATGAAAAAGCATTGTATGTAATTTCTGTTGCTTCAATTTCTACCCTGATCCTCTCGGCGAGTACTGTGGCTTTGTCTAGTGGGGTTGCTGTTGCCAGAATAGTAAATTCTTCTCCCCCAAATCTGGCGCAAACATCTGCCGCGCGCGTGTTGCGCTTGATGATCTTGCTGACTGTCTGAAGGGCCACATCGCCAGCCTGATGCCCATATGTGTCGTTGACATGTTTAAAGTGGTCAAGGTCAAGAACCAGACACGAGCAAGGCGCGCCATTTCTGCGGCACACTTCAATAATTTTGCTGCCTTCAGTTTCAAGGCACCTTCTGTTTGCAAGGCTGGTGAGCGGGTCTGTCAAACTGCGTTGTTTCAGCTCTAAAACATACGCAGATATTTTTTCAGCCATATTGCAAAAATTTTTGTATAATGTGGATATTTCTACAGGCTTATTTTTCATGTCGATGTAGGGACATGCAGTTATTGATTTGTCGTTAAGAAGTACTGTAGATATTGAGGATATTGTTTTAATAGGATTAACAAGTGTTGCTGTGTAACTTTTTATGAGAGGTATCAGTATGATGATACTCGCAAGGGATGTTGAAGCAAAAATAAACAGGAAAAGTTCCATCTTTTGCAGCGTGCTACCGAATGGTCTTTCAATGATAACAAGCCATTTGTTGTTATTAACAGGAGCGAATGCGCCAATTACTTTTAACCCATCAGAATTTATATAGCTATGTGACGAGTCTTCACTCCGTACTGGTGGAATAATAACAGGTGTGTGTTCTCTGGAAGGATCTGAAAGAAGCGAATGGTCGCTTGCTTCAACGATAAAGGGGCGAGAAATGCTGCTTTTTGCGGAAAGTGAAAATTCATCAAAAAAGTTTTTCAGCCGGATTGCGCCAACAATGACGCCATCAAAATCGCCGCGGCTGTCGCGAACGGGGGCCGTCACCAGAATGAGAACATCGCCCGTGATCCGGCTGATCAGCGGGGAGGTTACAGTTGTTAAGCCGTTGCGTGCTCGTATAAAATATTCCCGGTCCACCACGTTTGCCGAGGCCAGAGGCGGAGCGCTCATGGTATAGTCGCCGTTTCGGTCAAAGAGGACAATGCTTTTAAAATCCGTGTGGGCAACAAGAAAGGCCTGAAAGAACTGCAGGCGTTGATCTTGTTGCTGGATGAGCTGGGGGCTGCTGCCAACAAGCTCAAGAAGGGCCTCGTGGTGCGCTATCCAACCATCAAGCGCGATCTGCTGGTGTATAACTTCATCATGTATATCATTATACGCATCATTAATTATTTCATTCCTAAAAACGCTGTAAAAGAAAATAAGAAAAATAAGTGGCGGTATTGTGAGCAATGCCAGAGTGTATGAGATAAATTTGCCCAATATGGTGCTAAATTTAAACATCACACGCTCCAGAGTATATCGTGCCTGACAGTTTGTACTGCTAATTTGCTGCGCTTCAGCCGCATAGTGTTTGTGTTGCCGTATTTATATATCAAGTAGAAGGATTTTGGAACTATTTTTAAGGCGTAAGCTCGCTATTTACAATGATGATCTGTTCTTAATGGCATGCAACGATTGTGCATTTAACTGCCTGAACCTTGTTGCGGAACAGTACCTGCTCGCTATTTGTTGGGCAGTTCATTGTGCATGTGGCTTGTAACTAGTTAGTTTATCAACTGTTTTATTCAGACATGGTTGGCAGCCGCGCCAATGGATTATGGCTCACATCATACCACGACTGTATGTTTGCCTGCGTTGAGAATATACCGAACTCTGCCTGGCATTTACGGTGAGAATACCTGACAGCGGAAGACAGATTAAAAAGATGTGGGAGGGGCTGACGGGGAGCAATCATGTTTGCAAACAGCGTGCAAGCGTGAATTGTGTACCCCGCGGAATGGGCAGGCTGGGGGCTGAAGCTGCCGCATGGCTGCTATTGTCAGCTTGCGGCAAGGCCAGTGTTATCTGGCCTTGAGTGGCCTGAGATGAAGATTCTTTGCTGGCAATAAAAACGGCCCGTCAGGCTCTTATGCCGACGGGCCGTTTTGACGTTAACAACTAGGAATCCCGGTCATCTTCTGCGCCACGGGGTTTTCTGCCCCATTTATCGGGGTGCGAAAAACGTTTGCCGCTGCCACCGTTGTTGCCGCCATCGCGCTGATTGCGGGCAGGGTAGCCGGGCCGTGGGCCGCGCGGAGCGCGGGGGCCGGGGCCAAAGCTTTTGCGCTGATATGATCCACCGCCAGTATCCAGTTTGGCAGCAACGCGGGTGCCTGCAATGAACACGCCCCGGTTGAGAACTGCCAGCACGTCGTCGGCAAGGTCGCTTTGCACTTCCACCAGGCTGAAATGCTTTTGAATGCTGATGGCGCCAATGCTGCGGCCTGCAATGCCGCATTCACCGGTGATGGCACCCACCATTTCGCCGGGGGAAACCTTGTGCGCATGGCCCACGCTGATGTGCAGACGGGTCATGGGGGCATCGTTGCGGCGCGAACGCCCGCCATCGCGGTCGCCCTGGCGGTATCCGTCCCGGTCGCCCTGACGGAACCCATCGCGCGAGAAGCGGCGGGGGGTATCTGCAAGGGGGTCTTCTTCCGGCACATTGGTGGCATCGCCAAAATCACGCTGCATCAGCAGTTTGAGCAGCGCTGCGGCGACGTCGCGGCTGGTAAAGACATCATCGGCAAACTGCTCTGCCAAAAAGTCTTCAACCATCTGCATGCAGCTTTCCAGCGCCCCGGCAGTGAGTGTGGCGCGCACTTCGTCCAGCAAACGCGAGGTGCGAATGTTGGCGACATCGCGCAACGAGGGCAACCGCTCCTGCTGGATGCGGGCCTTCGTGTGGCGAATGATGTCGCGCAGCTTGTGCTGTTCGCGCAGGGTAACAAAGGTAAAGGCCTTGCCCACGCGACCAGCGCGGCCCGTGCGCCCGATGCGGTGTACATAGCGCTCCGCATCATGGGGGATGTCGTAGTTGACCACGGCATCCACATCATCCACGTCGATGCCGCGCGCGGCAACGTCTGTGGCGATCAAAATATCCAGCCCTTCACCGCGAAAACGCTGCATGACCCTGTCGCGCTGCGACTGGGCAAGGTCACCGTGCAGGCCGTCGCTCTGATAGCCGCGCTGCTGCAGGTGGGCGGTTACTTCGTCCACACTGCGCTTGGTGGAGCAGAACACAAGGGCCTTGCGAAAGCCCTGAGCGTCCAACACGCGGCACAGCGCGTCCATCTTCTGATGGGGGCGCACTTCGTAATAGACCTGCTCAATAGCGGGTACGGTCAGGGTTTTTTGAGCGATCGCCAGCATTTCCGGCTCACGCAGAAAGCGCTTGCTCAATTGCAGGATAGCCGGGGGCATGGTGGCAGAAAAAAGCACACGCTGGCATTCTGCGGGCACCCGCTCCAGAATGGCTTCTATATCTTCGCGAAAGCCCATATCGAGCATTTCGTCGGCTTCATCCAGCACAATGGTGGTTGCGCCGTTAAGGCGCAGTGTTCCGCGTTGGAGGTGATCCATAACGCGGCCCGGGGTGCCAACTACAACCTGCACGCCGCGCTCAAGTGCGCGGAGCTGGCGTTCAATGGCCTGCC
>QKDT01000262.1 GCA_003251995.1 Desulfovibrio desulfuricans | reverse complement strand
CTACTACATACAAAATACGTTGATGGCATGCACATTCAAAGCCAGCTCACCTTGCCGTTTTATGCTGAATAGCGTAGTTCTTGGCAGGCAATCATATTATTGATCTTC
This sequence comes from Desulfovibrio desulfuricans, assembly GCA_003251995.1. Classification (GTDB taxonomy): domain Bacteria; phylum Desulfobacterota; class Desulfovibrionia; order Desulfovibrionales; family Desulfovibrionaceae; genus Desulfovibrio; species Desulfovibrio desulfuricans_B. The sequence goes on along the minus strand of QKDT01000262.1, from coordinate 6,395 downwards.
TGCACCTTCAGCGCAACACACCACAGGCATGCAAACACAAACCAACACTGTCGCCAGTATATTTTGCGCGGGCAAGGGCCGATTTTTGAGCCTTTGTTTTCTTTTCCTGTGCTGTCTTTTTGTGACATCTGCCGCGGGGGCCGCCCCCTCCAATTTTGCGCTGGACTTTACAACAATACGGCTGGGCGACGACCCTCAGGCGCAGGTTAAGGGCACCCCCGCCCTTGCGCATACCGATGGCAGCACAGATGGGGATTCTTCCGTGCTGTCCACAGAGGCCCAAGCTTCGCCTGTGGTGTTGGTGGTAGGCGGTATTCAGGGTGACGAGCCGGGCGGCTTTTCTGCCGCCACGCTGCTGACCACGCATTATACCATCCGCAAGGGTGTGATGTGGGTGGTGCCCAATCTCAATTTTCCCAGCATTATCAAGCGATCGCGCGGGCTGCACGGCGACATGAATCGCAAATTTGCTAAACTCGACAACAAGGATCCCGAATTTGGCACGGTTCGCCGCATTCAGGAACTTATACGTAATCCGCGTGTGCGGCTCGTACTCAACCTGCACGACGGCAGCGGCTATTACCGCCCCACGTTTGAAGACAAGCTACGCAACCCCAACCGCTGGGGGCAGTCTGTCATCATTGACCAGGAAGCCGTGTCTGGGGCCTTCATGGGATCACTGGGCGATGAGGCCCGACAGGCCGCGGCATCTGCCAACAACAAGCTGCTCTCAGCTCAGCACGCGCTGCATGTTCATAATACCAGAACCGCCGAAGGCGATCATGAAATGGATAGAAGCCTTTCCTACTATGCTGTACTGCAAGGAAAGGCGGCCTTTGGGCTGGAAGCCAGCAAGGAATTTTCTGTTGAAGTGCGCGCTTACTACCACCTGCTCATGGTAGAATCCTTTTTGGCCCAGGCAGGCATTGAGTTCACGCGCGGCTTTGCCCTGACCCCCGAGGGCGTGCGCGAGGCCCTGCTGGACAAGCTGGACGTATCCTTTGCAGACAACAGGGTCTTTCTGCCGCTGGAGGATGTGCGCCCATCCATCAATCTGCTGCCGCTTTCAAAGGACGCTCCCGCACAGGCGGTTACTTCTAAACCCATCATGGCGGTGCTGCCCTGCGCCAAAGGCGAGGAAGGTCAGTACTGCGTCCATTATGGCAACAGAATGATCACGCTTATCCGCCCTGAATGGCGCGAGATGGATCACAGCCTTACGGGCATGAAGGTACTTGCAGACGGGCACGAAACCGAGGCTCCATTCGGGCATATCCTGGAAGTATCCCAAAATCTGCTTGTGAAACCTGTGGAAGGATACCGGGTCAACGCCATTGGCTATGACAGTGGTCGCAAGGATGAAAGTGGCGAGGTCATGACGCTCAAAGACTTTCACTCCCGTTTTTCCGTTGACCGCCAGGGCAGGCTGTACCGCGTTGAGGTGTATAAAGGCCAGCGATTCAGTGGCATGTTCCTGGTACGCTTTGTTTCTGAGCGCAACCGTATGACCAACAACAATACGCCGTCCAATTCCACAGACAGACTGCCCGACAAACCCGGGCCGGAATCAAATCTGGGGTTCTAAACCAATCATGTCCAATCCAGCCATCTGCGTTGCGGGCGGTGGAAGCTGGGGCACGGCCCTTGCTCACCTGCTGTCCGCCAATGGTTATGATACCTGCCTCTGGCTGCGCGATAGCGTGGTGGCAGAGGCTGTATGCTCCCGGCACGAAAACCCACGCTACCTGCCAGGCTTTACCCTGCACGCCGCCCTTACCGCCACAACGGATCCCTCGGCAATGGGCCGCGGTATCGTTGTGCTGGCTGTGCCCTGCCAGCAGTTGCGGGGCTGGCTGGCTACCAACGCATCAGTTTTTCGCAAAAATGTGGTGCTGGTAAACGCAGCCAAAGGCATCGAAACCACAAACCTTGCCACCTGCGCTGAAATAACGCAGCAGAGCCTTGGGCATGTGCAGCCGCGATACGCGGTACTTTCTGGCCCGTCATTTGCGGCGGATGTCCTCCGCGGCCTGCCCACCGCAGTGGTGCTGGCAGCGGCAGATGAAGCGCTAGGGCATATGCTGCGACAGATTTTTTCTGGCAGCGCCTTTCGCTGTTATTCCAGTACGGACGTCATGGGCGTTGAAATGGGCGGCGCTGTTAAAAACGTCATGGCGATCGCCGCGGGAGTTTGTGATGGCCTTGGCCTGGGGCACAACAGCCGCGCGGCGCTTGTGACCAGAGGCCTGGCGGAAATGAGCCGCCTGGGTGTGGCCCGCGGCGCGCTACCGCATACATTCATGGGGCTTTCCGGCTTGGGCGACCTCACCCTCACCTGCACAGGCGACCTTTCACGTAACCGTCAGGTGGGGCTACGTCTGGGCCGTGGCGAAAAGCTCGAGCATATCACAACCAGCCTGGGCATGGTGGCGGAAGGTGTCAAAACCACTGCCGCCATCTACGAACTTGCACATCGACTGCATGTTGACGCTCCGCTCACAGAGGCTGTGTACAGCATCCTTTACGAAGACCGCGATCCTCTGGAAGTGCTGCACGATCTCATGTCTCGCCGTCTGCGAGACGAATAATACCTTCCGCACAACATCAGCCCTATACTATATCGCACATCATACAAATTGCAGTGTGATTTGCTGCCCTATTGCTGTCTGATACTGCAAAGGCGGGCTCTCGTTGCGCCGGTAGGTATTGAGCGCCGCACTTGTGCCCATTGCCAAGCTTGCCTTGAACTCTGAGGCCCTTAAAAAAATTTCAAAAAAATTTCCCGCCCGCTATTTTTTCTTTCACTTACTAAACCTCATGCCAACACTGGTAAAATAAATCACAAAAAACACGACTGCGCGCAATGAATTTGCTATCAATTTCGGCGCACAATTAACACGTATCGAAATTTTGTGCTACGGCACTTTTTGCGTGATTACCCAGTAATGGAGATAGTTCAAAAAATCACATTTTAAAATGCCGTTGTCATTGAATTTCACAACGTTGCACAATGTATTAGCGCTTTTTTGCACAATTTGTTTGTGTAAACAGTTAATTCAAGACTAACGTACCGATTTCACAGCCTCTCAAAATCGCGCAAATAGCAAAGAGTAACTTGCTCATACCCTCACATTAGTCATTTTGATACCATTTTTTGCAATCTACCTGATCTTCTTGAAAGAGTTGTTGCTTGCAACGCTTTGCAAAGTGGGCTAAGGCAAAAACACTCTTTAAAAACATTTTTTCACGACATGGTATGGTGTTGATACCACGATGCCATTTAGGGAGTGCGGCCCGGACTTGACCGGGCTGATCCGCCGGGTACATCCGAGAGACCCGCAAACCACGGGGCAAACTATGACGGAATCACTGTTTTCGGCAGGCGGCTTTCTTGTGCCGCTTCTCGTGGGCATGGCCCTTATGCTGTACGGCGCGGCGCAGTCCGTGCGACAGCGCAACAATCCCCGCAGCCTGATCCTATGGGGTTCGCTACACGATGCAGGCATATTCTGCCTGGGTCTTGGAGCCAGCGGCGGCATCAATAGTACGGGGCTGTGGCTCTTTGTACTGTTCCAGGCAGCAGCTCGGCTGCTGGCCCTTGCCGCCCTGCAACGGCTTACCCCCCCGGCGCTCAGCGCGCCTGTTCAGCTCGAGGATCTGCGTGCCACTGGCAAGCGCCAACCCTGGACAGCAGCCTGCTTCGGCCTTGGCATGCTGGCAGCGGTGGGCGGCTCGCCATTTTTGGTGCCTGAAGCCCGCATGTTCATCAGTTCTGGCATTTTGGGCAGCATGCCCGGCGCCATGGCGGCGCTGGTGTGTATGGCCCTTGCCACTACAGTACTTGTTTGGCTGCATGTGGAAGCGGTACGCATAGCCGTACTTGATACTTCCAATGAAGACAGCACCGCATCCTGGGCAGCGCCTTCGGGCAATGTCTTTGTGATGATGGGTCTTGCTGTAGTTGTGGCTCTGCTGGGTCTGTTCAGAGGGCCTATCACTGAGCTTTTCGCTTCTTCCTACAATGCAGTGATCCCGCATTCGGCTTCGCACCCGGCATACTGGTGTTATTACGCCGGTGCGTTCCTGACCGGCATCGCCTTCCTGGTAAAGTTTGACCGTGCGCCCCTGGTGGGCGTGGCCTTCTCCGCTCTGGCGTTGGCAACCACCATCGCAGCCCCGGCGGCCCCCACGGCAAAGCTTTTCCTGGTAATGATCGCTGTTGTGGGCCTGGTCGTCAGCATATACTCGCTGAGCTACATTCACGAACGTCAGGGCCGCTACTGGTTCTTCCTGCTGCTGACCTTCGCCTCGCTGGCGGGCATTGTTTCTGCTGGCGATTCAACGGCGATGTACGGCTACTGGGAACTCATGACCTTCGCCTCCTATTTTCTGGTGGTGCATGAGGACAACCGCAGCGCCTATGATGCTGGCCTCAAATATTACGTCATGTGCGCGGGCGGCGCGCTGTTTATGCTGCCCGGCCTTTTGCTGCTGGGTGCGCCCACGCTCACCACTGGCCTGATGCAGGGTGCGTTTGTGCTTTGCCTTGCTGGTTTTGGCGTAAAGATGGGCCTTGTGCCCCTGCACTCCTGGCTGCCTGACGCCCACCCTGCTGCGCCTTCTTCAGTGTCTGGTCCCCTTTCGGGTATCATCACCAAGATGGGTGTGTTCGGCATCGTGGCTGTGCTGCTCATGCGGCCCATGATCGTGGGCATGCCCGGTCTGTTCGGCCTCTCCTGGCTGGGCACCGGCCTTGTGACCATGGGCGCGGCTACCCTGATCTTTGGCGAGGTCATGGCCCTGCGTCAGGACGACATCAAACGCATGCTGGCCTATTCGACCCTTGGGCAGATTGGTGAAATCGCTCTGGTGCTCGGCGTAGGCACATGGCTGTCTACCACTGGCGCGCTGTGGCACATGCTCAACCACGCCATCATGAAAGACCTGCTCTTCCTTGGCGCGGGCGCTCTCATCATGCGCACGGGCAGCCGCAAGCTTGCAGACCTGCGCGGCCTTGGTCGCCAGATGCCCGTCACCGTTGCCTGCATGGGCATCGGCCTGGTGAGCATCATGGGGCTGCCGCCCTTTGGCGCTTTTTACAGTAAGTTTCTGATGATCCAGGCGGCTACAGCCGCCGGGCACATCTGGCTGGCGGCCCTGATTCTGGGCGGTTCGCTGGTGGGCCTGATCTACTATACGCGCATTCTTAAAACTCTGGTGTTCGAAGAACGCCCCGCCGACCTGCCCACCGTGACCGACGCGCCACGTAGCATGCAGATTGGCATGGCGACTCTGGCGGCAATTTGCGTTATCATGGGCCTTGCCCCGCAGATCGCCATGAACCTTGTGGTTCCTGTGGCCTCCCTGTGCTTCACACCCAACCTCAACGACCCTGAAGTTCTGGTCGCCATGAATGTTTCCTGGCCCATCTTTGTGGTTGTACCGGTGTTTGGCGCGGTTGTGCCCGCCCTGTTCTACCGCGACCGCAAGAAGGCCGGATGGGCCAGCGTGGGCGTGCTGCTGTTTACCGCGCTGCTGGTTATCCTGTTTGGTCGCGGGCTTGATACGCTTTCCTTCTGCTTTGCCCTGCTGGTTCCTGTGCTTGGCGCTGTCAACATGGCATACGCGCTGGGATACATGGAACACAGCCACCGCCAGTGGCGCTTCTACTGCGCCTTTACCGCCATGTGCGGCGGTCTGGTCGGCATGGCAGCCAGCCAGTACATGCTGAGCTTCTTCCTGTTCTGGGAAATCATGAGCTCGTGGACGCTGTACCTCGCCATTGCCCACGAAGGCGATACCGACTCGCTGCGTGAGGCCTTCAAGTACTTTATCTTCAACGTGTTTGGCGCTGGCTTTATCTTTTTGGGCCTGTGCGTTGTGGGGCCGTTTACGCCTTTCAACGCCACACTGCTCACCGGCGCGGCCCCCTACATGCCCCACGGCGCGGCCTGGCTTGGCATGGCCCTGCTGGCGGCTGGCTTCCTGATGAAGGCGGCTCAACTGCCCTTCCGCATTGACTGGCAGATGCACCCGGCGCTGGCACCCACGCCTGTTTCCGGCTACATCTCGTCCGTACTGCTTAAGAGCGCCATCCTTGGCCTCATCAAGCTGTTCATGCTGCTTGGCGGCGGCTTTATGCTGGCTGGCGTGCTGGGCGGCATGGAGCAGAACATCATCAGCACCGTTGCCATGTGGATCGGCGGCATCACCATTATCATGGCTGCCGTGCAGGCCCTGCGCACCAACGTGATCAAGCTTGTGTTCATCTACTCTACGGTGAGCCAACTGGGTTACATGGTGCTGGCGGTCGCCGCGGGCGGCGCGCTGGGCTACGCGGGCGGCATGCTGCACGTTATCAACCACGTGTTCTTTAAGGATCTGCTCTTCCTTGT
>QKDT01000409.1 GCA_003251995.1 Desulfovibrio desulfuricans | reverse complement strand
ATAGCATAGGCGGCAGCGCTGATAAATTGAAGAAGAAAATGGCACTGTCCTTTGCCGATGCATTCCAACCGCCAGAAGATGGAGATTGGGGCAAGGTGTGGGCTGCTATGGAATCCGGATCCAAGCAGTCAGCAGAAGCCGTAACCAGTGATTGGGATGAGGTTTGGGATAAGTTTCTCGCTTCCGGAAGCGATGACATAGGCCGCCTTGAAAAAATGCTCACCGAGCTGACCAAAGACCGGCACGTAAAGGTCTATGTCGAATCGGTGCAGCAAAACCGATGGGGCGGCCTGATCGGGGCCTACCAGACCGGCGGCGAGGTCCAACGGTATGCACGAGGCGGTAAGTTGCCCGGGTATGGCGGCGGTGACCGGGTGCGGGCACTGCTGGAGCCTGGCGAGTTCGTCGTTCGCAAGGAGGCTGTTTCTCACTATGGGGTGGCGCTCATGCAAGCCCTCAACTCCATGCGATTGGACAAGATCGATACCATCAAGGCCCGTGTGGGTGGGTTGATTACCCAGGCAACGACCACCAGGGAGCAACGCTTTCAACAAGGCGGCCTGGCCATGGCATCAGGAGGCAACAACAGCGGTGAAACCATCAACGTCAACTTGAGCTTTCCAGCAAGCAAACAGGCCGTTCCAATGAAAATTACCAAGGAGCACGCCAGACAGCTCTTACAAGAGCTCAAAAAAATGAATTATCGGGCCAGCGCATAAACCACATTTCACCCATTAACGAGATAAAAAACATGAACCAGCCAAACACACCGACCACTGCAGATACAAAAACGGACAAATTCGATTTCATCGAGTTTGGACCGGATGAACCGATGAACCTCACATTAACCATGCAGCCCAATATCAAGGCAGCCTCAGCCGATGAAAACTTGGCGCAGATCCAAGACAACAGCCAGGCGATAGAGGCCATTACCACCATGCTGAACAGTATTGTCATAATGCAGACCCAAGATCCTTGTGAGCACTGCAAGGATTGGCAAGTCATTGTTTCCCATTATAGCGTGGTTACCGGGCTTTATCAGGGCCTCCACGCCATCAGCCGATATTCTGACTTTTTGGCAGAGGAGACCAAGAAGGGCATCACATCCGTCAAAGAAGAAGAACCAGCGGACCAGGAAGCGGACTGACCACCGACGCACAGGTTGAACCAGACCGCCGGTAAAGGGATCGCCCGCCCGCCATCCCGGCGGAAATAATCCATGTGACAGGAACAAAAGCAACGTGGCCAAATACCGTATGATTGAAAAAGAACTGGCAATACTTCCGGATGGGCAACCGATGTATGGCGAGACCGTGACCACGGTTGGCCTTGACGACGAAGGCGGTGGCCCGTTTGTGGTGGTGAAGCAGCTCCTTAACCTTGAAGAAAACACAGTCCAGATTACCGCTGAAGAGTGGCCGTTGATCCGGAAAGCGGCAGAAAGGATGCTGAAGACCTGCGAGCGGCTTGAACAGTGAATATCCCTTAACACAAGCGTCCAGCCCCACATTTCCAGCACTCGTGCTGCATCCATGGCGGGTAAAAGAGACGATCCGCAACGAACACCGTGCCCGCCAATTGTCAATCAACCCTTGACAATTGGACCATTTACCGGCAAAGATACGAACGCAGGCGCAAAAAACGCCTGCCGGGTTTGACAGCCCGAACACCGGCGGACGCACCGCCACAACTCTCAGTTCGGCGGTTTTTTTGCGCCCTGAGTCCAGGCGCAGTGCGTTTGCATCATGGCTTGCCTTCTCTTTGGGGCGGCTATGTGGGAGGGGGCAACCCCTGCCGGTCCGGTGCCGGTCTGTCAACCTACATAGTCCGCCCCTTTTTGCGTTTGACAGCGCAACAGGGGCTTAAATACCCCTTACACCGGAGAACAGCATGCATCACGCCACCAGTCCCACCACCGGCACGCCCACCACATCCCCAGTCAATAACAGCACACCCCAGGACGGCGGCAAACGCTACCGAGGCATTAAAAAGGCCGTTGATATTTCCGACGCCATCACCCTGGTTGATGTGGCCATGGAGCGAGTCAGGCACCATTGGCGCGGCAAGAAGGCCAAGAAGGCGGGCAAAGAGACAATGCCGCCACAGGTCGCCCAACTGGTGACACAGGCGCTGACGGTTTCACGGGCGCACCTGATGGACTATCGCGAACTCGTCACCCGGGAGCAGGGCGGCACCCATGCGATCATTCAGGCAGCAGCCGTTCCCGCCGAGGATATCATGGTGGGAATACACCCATTTGTGACACTTGAGGGGGAAAGACTCAAGGAGCCGCACGAGCCTATTGAGAAAATCAAGGCGGTGCTCAGCCTGCTTTGGGCATCCCAGGACGAAGACACGCAAGAATTCAGGGTTAGTATCGACCAGCTTACCTGGGCCACGCTTCTTATATCGGATCTGGTCGATGAGGCGCAGCAACGGGCCGTTGGATATCAGAATCATTGCCGCGCCCTTTACCTGGAGGTTGAAAGCCGGCTTAAATCCTACCGTCTTGTTCCCCGTGATCGGAAAGAGGCGATGGACGAGGAATCCCTGCAGGAGTGCCGGTCATGAACATCGAGGCAAAGCTGAAACCAGGAATCGCGGCCATAGACCCTGCAGAGCGCAGCTTCCTGCATTTGCCCTTTATCTTTATCCGGCTCAAGCGCGGTCGGGAAAAAATAGACTGGTGGCATGTGCGGTCAACCGGCCACGAGTATGAAGACGAAATTATCGGGGCGGCCTACGCAGTGGAGGCGCTGCAGTTCCTGCTGACTCCCGGTCAGGAAAATAGCCCGATGCTGTATCATATTTTCGCGGCCATGGGCAAAAAAGAGCACGCCGCCATCGAGCGCGGATTCATCAACACCCTGGTTGGATATGCCCGCAGGGGCGCGGAAGCAACCGCCCTGCCCACATCGCACATGGAACAGGAGGAGGTGGCGCCATGATCTCACGGAAACCAAGCTACTCTCTTTTGCATTCCGAAGTCCCCAAAGGAAAGCACTACGACAAAGCCACAGAGGCAATCGATATGGTCCGGGGCATTCTGGGCGTTGTCCGTTGCGCTGTTAATCCAGAGGCTGACCTGATGGAGATTTATTCCGGGCAAATCTTCAGCGCTGTGAACGCGGCCCTGCTCCTCGCTGAGAAAGCGCAGGATGAAGTGGATTTGCTCCATACTCAGTTGCTGTCGGCCAATAGGGAGGAGCGGAATGAAGGAAGATGTTGACCGTATCGGCCAGGCCCTGGGCGGTAAGCCTAAACAGGGCGGCGGCTGGATGTGCTGCTGCCCAGCCCATGACGACACACACCCGTCTTTATCGGTTGATCAGGGCGACAACGGCAAGCCGGTGGTGAAGTGTTGGGCTGGATGCTCGCAAGAGGAGGTTATCAGCGCCTTGCGGATCCGCGAGCTGTGGCCGGAACCTTCACTGACAAAGACCAGGGAAAAGACAACTGCCAGGAAGGCGGGCAAAGAGAACAGCAAGCTGACCGGGCCGAATCCTGAAGCAGTTGTCGCCGAGGTCACAAGACGGTGGGAGGCCGCCGAACCTGCCAAGGGAGATCACCCCTACCTCGCCCGCAAGCAACTTGACGGGCTGGGCTTGCGCCAGGAAGGCAACCTGCTGTTGGTGCCGATGTACGACCAGGGCTGGGCCTTGCGTTCCCTACAGACGATCACATCCGCCGGCAGGAAAATGTTTCTGAAGGGATCCGCCGTCACCGGGTTATCTTGCGCCCTAGGCGACATCACCACATCAACCATCCCCGTATGCCTGGCCGAAGGCTGGGCCACGGGATCAGCAATCCACGCCGCAACTGGGTATCCGGTGGCGGTGGCTTTTTCCGCCGGTAACCTGGCGCCTGTTGCTGGGATAGTCCGCACCGGTAACCAGGATGCACAAATCATCCTCTGCGCGGACGACGACCGGAGCGAGGATAAAGACAGCAATCCAGGGATAGAGGCGGCAATGGCTGCAGCCGATGCTGTCGGCGGGCTGGTAGCTGTTCCCGGCATGGGCAAGAAAGCCGATTTTTGGGACCTGTGGCACGAGCACGGGAAGGAGGCGGTGCAACAGGCTATTGCGGCGGCACAGCCAGTAGGAAAGCATCAGGAGGTATCAACCGTCAAGGAATCCTTGACAGTTGACGACCCCGAACCAGAACTGGGGGCAGACGACCCCGAGGGAATGATTCATTACCTGGCTGGGTTGTCGGCCATCGAATACGAACAGAAACGCCGCGCCGTGGCCGAGGCCCTTGGGGTACGGGCCTCTGTCCTTGACCGCGCCGTGAAGGAGGCGGGCAGGGGACAGGACGGTGATGATTTGCCGTTTGACGAGCCGGACCCCTGGCCGGATCCGGTCGAGCCCGGGCCGCTGTTGGACGCCATCGCCGCCACCATTCAGCGGTTCATTGTCTGTTCGGATGAGGTCGCCCAGGCTGTGGCGCTCTGGTCCGCCATGACCTGGTTCATGGACGTGGTGCAGGTCGCACCCCTGGCGGTCATCACCGCCCCGGAGAAGCGGTGCGGCAAGTCGCAACTGCTCTTTCTCCTGGGGCGGTTGTCGGCACGGGCGCTGACCGCAAGCAGTATCTCACCGGCAGCGCTGTACCGGGCCATCGATGCATGGCGGCCAACCTTGCTCATCGACGAGGCGGACGCCTTCATGAAAGACAACGAAGAGCTGCGCGGGATCATCAACAGCGGCCACACCAGGGAATCGGCCTATGTCATCCGCACCATTGGCGACAACTACACCCCCGCCAAGTTCAACACCTGGGGCGCAAAGGCCCTTGCCGGCATCGGCCACGTTGCCGATACCATCATGGACAGGGCGGTTATCCTGGAGCTTCGCCGGAAGCTACCCCACGAGGAGGTGGACCGGATCCGCTATGCCGAAGCCGACCTGTTTGTAAAGCTGCGCTCGAAACTGGCCAGGTTTGCCGACGATTACAGCGAAGAGGTACGCTTGGCCAGGCCGCCCTTGCCATCCTGCCTGAACGACCGCGCCCAGGACAACTGGGAACCTCTGCTGGCAATCGCCCTGGTTGCCGGTGGCCAGTGGCTCGAGATCGGCACCAGGGCAGCAATCAAGCTTTCCGGTAATGAGAGCCCAACACAGACTATTGGCGTGGAACTGTTGGCGCATATCAAGGAAGTGTTCGAGATTAAAGAGGTGGACCGGATCAGCACCGCCGACATGATAAGGGCACTGTGTGAAGACGACGAAAAGCCCTGGTTGACATACAATAGGGGAAAGCCAATCTCCCCCCGCCAGGTTGCCAACAAGCTGAAGGGGTACGGCAGCAGCAGCACCACGCTACGCTTTCGCCACGCAGGCACAGCCAAAGGGTATGAAAGAAGCGCATTTGATGAGGCCTTTTCCAGGTATATACCTTTCGGCATTGGTGTTTTATCCGTAACAGCGTAACAATCACGGAAAAACCTTCACTTGATGCGTAACACATTCCGTAACGTAACGGCTTGTTGCCGTAACACGCAGGACGGATGCGCTCTTCGGAAAAGACTGGCATGTTACGGATGGAAAAATGTTACGGTAACGGTTACGCATAGAATGCTATTTATCTTTTTGTTTTGTCGAAAATGTTACGCTGTTACGTATAGGGGATGATATGGTGGGTAGAAGAGGGAAAAAATCTATTAAATTGTCTTGTTTATGGGTAATAATTCCGCGTTGTTTGGTGGCCTACTCAGTTTCCGCATATTTACAGGGCAATACTGATCTTGCTAACGAGTTCATATGAAAACAAATACTTTTTTCCACGTTGTTTATGACGGACCAGCTCTTGATAATAACGAGATGGACGTTAGGGACCTTTCCCCTGCATTGTTTGCCCTAGGTGAAGCCATCGAGGGGGCGAATAGGGTGCTGAACCAAGGGCGGGCCAATGTTTCCGTTAAGGTGAAAGGCTCATTCAAGACAGGCTGTTTTGGTATCGACCTTGCTATTGCCCAGGGCGTCGCACAATCTATCGTGAATTTTATGAACAGCGATGGAGTTGTGGCTGGGGCTAACATACTTGCCTACCTTGGCTTTGCTGGGGTGACTGCTGCCGGAACGACAAAAGGCGTTATACAAGTTTTGCGGTGGCTCAAAGCCAGAAAGATGGAAAGCGTTACCATTCAAGGGAATGTTGCCGTCATTCTTGCTGAAGATGGAGACAGCATTGAGGTTGAGAAAAATGTTGTTTCCTTGTTGCAAGATTATGGAGTGAGAAAAGGGCTTGAAGGGGCAATACAAGCACCGCTGCAACGAGAAGGCATTGCTTCAGTGGCATTTTCGGCAGGAGAGGGCTCTATTGAAGCAGAAACTATATCTAGTGAAGATGCTGAATGCTTTATTGTACCTGAACTTGAAGATGAAGAACTCCCAGACTCGTCATACGAGGCTATGCTTCGCTTGGTCAGCATTTCATTTCAGGAAAAGAATAAATGGCGAGTGTCGGATGGATCAAACACGTTCTATGCAGAGGTGACAGACGCTGATTTCC
>QKDT01000264.1 GCA_003251995.1 Desulfovibrio desulfuricans | reverse complement strand
GGCCCGGCAGGGGCAAACTGCAGTGCAAAAGCCAGATAATCGAAAAATTCCGGCTTCAAAAAGTTTTGCCCTATGTTGGGAAAGTGCGGCAATGGCAGTGCCGGAGGCGGGGTTTGGCCCAAGTAGCTAGAAGGCGGCCTTACGGCGTAGCCGGACTGAAATTTTTTTACATTTTCAATATCTGCGGGTTTGAACAACTGTGTGCGGAACAGGGCCATGGCAAATTGCGCGTCTGAGCGGAATACGCGCATGCCCGCTGGTGGCGTACCCTTCCATCCAGGCCCCGCCACAAGGTAACTGCCCCCGCCGTTGCCGGTTGTTCTGCTGCCTATGTAGCCAAAGTTGAAGGTGTTGGCATCCACAAGCTGCACGCTGAAATACCGTCCGTCGGTGTCCTCCGGTACCGAAATCACAATGGGTTCGGCCCGCAGGTCAAGGCAGGCGAAGGAGTAGGGCGTATCACTGTTAGGCGTGATGACCACGGTATCCTTATAGGTGAAAACCTGCGCGGCGTTGCGCAACGTGTTGAACGGAGCCTTGTATTGCGGGGATTGGCGGTCAACGGAATATTCGTAGGTGACAGCATAGTGCATCACTATGGGTAGACCGTAAACGTATCCTTGCGCGGCGATGCTTTCTACCGTTGCCGCATCAGGAAAATTTTTTTGTTGTTGCGCTGCGGCATTGATGGTCGGGGCGCAAAAGGTCAGGGCCAAAGCAAGCACCGCTGCAAGTCTGGCGGTCACAAAAACAGGCAAATGGTTGATCATGACATCCACGCTCCAATTAATAGCGGTATGCGCTGTATTGCTGCTCCCACGCTTTTTGCTTGCCCCACAACTCTGATGAAATCAACTGTTGTGTTTCGTGTGTTGTACAGCATGGACAAGGCCAGCGCCACTGGCTATTCTTATGGGCAACGGGGCGCATGCCCCGGCAGAAAACTGTCTGGTGCAGCAACCGCTTGCAGCGATTGCACGCAGGGAGGAATATGGCTGTTCCCCGTAAGGTTATTGGTGTTGGCGCGGCATTGGCTGCGCTGCTGGCTATAGTTCTGCTGTGGCGGTGGTTTCACCATGATGGCGAGCAGCTCGTGCTGTACGGCAATGTGGATATCCGTCAGGTTGACCTGAGTTTTCGCGTTAACGGGCGCATTGCAAAAGTGTTGGTTGATGAGGGCGATGCCGTTGCTCCCGGTCAGCCCATGGCCCTGATTGACGATGATCTGCTGACCCAGCAGCGCGATCAGGCTGCTGCCGAGCTTGAAAAGCAACAGGCCTCCCTCGCGCGTCTTGAGCGCGGCTATCGCGTGGAAGAGATAGCCCAGGCCCGCGCTGCCGTAAGTGGATCTGCCGCACTGGCTGAAAACGCGCAGATCAACCTGAAGCGCGTGGCTGCCATGCGTGTTTCAAACGCCATTTCGCAAAAAGATCTGGACAACGCCCGCGCCCAGTCCCGCGAGGCCAATGCCAAACTGCGTTCCAATCAGGATCAACTGGATATGCTGCTCTCTGGCTACAGAGAGGAGGAAGTGCTGGCGCAAAAGGCCGCAGTGGCATCTGCCGTCGCAGCCCTCAACCATGCAGAAATTCAGTTGCGCGATGCCGTGCTTGCTGCGCCGCAAAAGGGCATTGTGCTTACCCGTGCGCGTGAGGCCGGGGCCATAGTGCAGGCCGGGCAGACTGTTTACACCCTCACCCTTACAGACCCCTTGTGGCTGCGGGCCTATGTGGACGAGCCAAATCTGGGGCGCATCAAACCCGGCATGCCCGTTAAAATTATGGTGGATGCCGCACCGGGAAAAAGCTTTTCCGGCACTGTGGGTTTTATCTCGCCCACGGCGGAGTTTACCCCTAAAACCGTTGAAACTCGTGAGGTGCGCACGGCCCTGGTCTATCGGCTGCGGGTGCAGGCGCAAGACCCGGATAACGTCATGCGGCAGGGCATGCCTGTAACCATTGTTTTGCAGGATGCGCCCGCGCCATGAGCCACTGCGCTGCCGATGCTGAGGCCGTATGCCTGGAAGGGCTGGTCATGCGCTTTGGCAAAGGGCGCGAGGCCGTAACCGCTCTGGACGGTGTTAACGCGGTCATCCCCGCCGGGCGAATCACCGGACTGGTGGGGCCTGACGCCGCGGGCAAAACCACGCTCATGCGCATTATGGCTGGCCTCATGCCCCCAAGCGAGGGGCGCGCAAGCCTGTTTGGTCAAAGCCCCACAGACTTGATGCGCAGCCAGCCCAACAGCATTGGGTATATGCCCCAGCGTTTTGGTCTGTACGAAGATATCTCCGTCATGGCTAACATGCGTTTGCACGCCAGCCTGCGCGGGCTTGAGGGGGCTGCGCGCGACCGCGTTTTTAAAAAACTGCTGGGGTTCACCAGTCTTGCCCCATTTACTGACCGCCTGGCGGGCAGATTGTCGGGCGGCATGAAGCAGAAACTTGGCATCGCCTGCGCCTTGCTGGGGTCGCCGCGTCTGCTGCTGCTCGACGAGCCTGGCGTGGGCGTTGACCCGCAATCTCGCCGTGAACTCTGGCGTATGGTGCAGGATCTGAGCCAGGACGGCATGACGGTTGTGTGGTCTACCGCCTATCTGGATGAGGCCGAACGCTGCCCAGGCGTGATTATGCTGGACAGCGGGCGGGTGCTGTTTGAAGGCCCGCCGCAGGAGCTTACAGCCAGGGCTGAAGGTCGGGTTTTTTTGCTGCGGGCCGCCGCTGGCAGTCATAAGAAGGAACTGGCCCTCTGGACTATGCGGCCCGGTATTGAAGATGCCCTTATTCAGGGTAGCCGAATCCGTCTGGTGCTGGCTGCCAACGCCCCCGAAGATCTGCGGCGCGAGGTGCTAAGCCGCGGCGGCGAGGCTGTGCCCCCCCGGTTAGAAGATGCCTACATGAGCGCCGTGGGTGGCATAAACCAGCACCCATCGCCCTATGGCAAGCTGCATGTGGCCCATAATGGCGGTGACATCTCCACCTCAATGGGCCGAGGGCACGAGGGTTCGGCGGCAGGGGCGCAAACCATTGAAGTTGTGCCTGGCGCGAATCTGGCTGCCGCAAGTCAGGCTGACGCATCCAATTTTATCGCAATCGACCCCACGATTACGCCCGGCGTAACTGCCTCTGACGCGACCTCGGCAGACGCAATCCCATCAAGCGCAATCAAGACCACTGCTGCGTTGTCCGCTGCCTGCACGGCCTCCAGCCCGTGCTTTTCCATCTCGGCCCGCAATCTCACCAAGCAGTTTGGCGCATTTGTGGCGGCGCGCGAGATCACGTTTGACGTGCGCCCCGGCGAGATATTTGGCTTGCTCGGCCCCAACGGTGCGGGCAAATCCACTACGTTTCGCATGCTCTGCGGGCTTTCGCGCCCCACATCCGGCAGTTGCGCCGTGGACGGGGTAGACCTGCTGAGCGCGGGCAGCGAGGCCCGCTCGCGTCTGGGCTACATGGCGCAGAAGTTTTCGCTGTATCCTGATATCCCTGTGCGCGAAAACATCAATATTTTTGCGGAATTGTATGGTCTTTCCAAGGAACGGCGCAATGCGCTTTTGCCCGAACTGGCAGAAGCTCTGGAGTTGCAGCCCTTCCTGCGCAGCCGCACCGGATCCTTACCGCTGGGGCAAAAACAGCGGCTGGCCCTGTTGTGCGCCACCCTGCACGAACCGCCCGTGCTTTTTCTGGATGAGCCCACATCGGGCGTGGACGCGCGCACCCGTCGGGACTTCTGGAAGCATATCTCCGCCATGACCACAGCCGGGGCCGCGGTGCTGGTAACAACCCACTTTATGGAGGAGGCGGAATACTGCGACCGTATCGCGCTGATCTATCGCGGAGCCATGATCAGCATGGGTACGCCAGATGAGCTCAAGGCCTCCTGCACAGAGGTGGAAGACCCCACGCTGGAAGAAGCATTTATTGCCAGCATTGAAAAATACGACAGGGAGCATCCGCAGTAATTTGCCAGCGCAAAGATTTTTTCAGAATTATCATCGCATCAGCAACGTAAGGCACAACCGACAGCTTGGCGCATATGCAACGCAATATCTGGTTACGACAGCTATTTGCCCTGGTGGGCAAGGAATTTCAGCAGATCGTGCGCGACCCCTCATCATATCTGGTGGCGGGGGTCTTGCCCTTTATTTTTCTGCTGCTCTTTGGCTACGGCATCACGCTGGATGCGGGCGTGCTGCGGCTGGCTGTTTTGAACCAGAGCGGAGGGCGGCATTCGTTGAGCCTGGCGGCGGATTTTGCTCATTCCCCGTGGTTTGCCACGCGGCCTGTGGGCACCATGGCTGAAGCGGGGCGCATGATGCGCGATTCTGTTGTGCAGGGCATACTTGTTATCCAGCAGGATTTTGACGAACAACTGGATCGAGGCAGCGCGGGGGCCGTGCAGGTGCTTGTGGATGGATCAGAGCCCAATACGGCGCAATATATCCAGAACTACAGTCAGGGCTTGATCATGGCCTGGCAGCGCACAGCCTTGCCAGGCGGTGTTGCGGCAGAGCTGCCCATCAATATTTTGCCACGCTTCTGGTACAATCCCGCTGCCAAGAGCGTGCAGTTTCTTGTGCCGGGGGCCATCACCGTCATTATGACCCTAATCGGTACCTTGCTTACCTCGCTGGTATTTGCGCGCGAGTGGGAGCGTGGCACCATGGAAGCCATGTTCGCCACGCCGGTAAGCCGCATGCAGTTGCTGCTGGGCAAGCTGATTCCGTATTTCTGCATGGGCATGTTCAGCATGGCCCTGTGCGCGGTTGCAGCGGTAACGCTGTTTGCTGTGCCGTTTCGTGGTTCGCTGTGGGTGCTTGTGCTCTTGTCGTCCGTATTCATGTTGAGCGCGCTGGGGCAGGGGCTGTTGATTTCTGTCACATTGCGCGGGCAGCTTGTGGCGGCAGAGGCAGGATTGTTCTCTGGTTTTTTGCCCGCGCTGCTCTTATCGGGCTTTGTGTTTGACATCAACAGCATGCCGCCCGTGCTTCAGGCCCTGACCCGACTTTTGCCCGCCAGCTATTTTAACACCTGTCTGCGCACCATCTTTTTGACTGGCGATGTGTGGGGGGTGTTTGGCCCCAGTTTGCTGTTTATGGGGCTGCTGGCATCGGTGCTGCTGGGGTTGGTGTATCGCAATCTTGTCAAAAGGCTGGATGCGTGATGGCTGGAATGCGTATACCCCGACTAAACCTGCGGCGTATGGCAACCATTGTGCGCAAGGAACTGCTGGTTCTGTTGTGCAACAAGGTTTCGCGCATGCTCGTTATTGTGCCGCCGCTCATGCAGATTGTGATTTTTGGCTGGGCCGCAACCATGGAAGTGCGCAATGTGGATGTGGCTGTGCTTAATCGGGACAGCGGCAAGTGGAGCCGCGAAATTGTACACAGGCTCCAGGGATCGCATACCTTCCGCAGCGTGGTGTTTCTGGAGGGTGAGTCGTCTATACGCCCGACCATCGAGCGACAGAAGGCCTTGTTTGTCATGGTGTTTGACGAGGAATTTTCCCGCAGGGTGGATGCGGGCATGCCCGCGCAGATGCAGGTGATACTTGATGGCAGGCGCTCCAACGCGGCGCAGATTGCCTCGTATTATATTGAAACCATTGTGCGCGGCATCGGCGAAGGTACGCCACGGGGGCAGGTAGCCCTGGCAGAGCCGGCAGCCTCGGGCGCTGCCGCCAGCGCCCCCCGGCTGGATGTGCGCGTGCGCTGCTGGTTTAATCCCAATCTGGAATTTCAGTGGTTCTTCTTACCCAACCTCATAGGCATGCTGAGCTTTATGCTTGGGCTGGTGGTAACGGGCCTCTCTGTGGCGCGAGAGCGTGAGGTGGGCACCTTTGACCAGTTGCTGGTTTCTCCTGCCACTCCTACGGAAATCGCCCTTGCCAAACTGGTGCCCGGCTGTCTGGTGGGGCTGGTTCACGGCACCATCTTTTTGCTCATATCCGTATTTGGCTTTGGGGTGCCGTTTACCGGCTCGCTGGTGCTGCTCTATGTTGCCATGCTGGTTTTTGCCATGGCTTCCGGCGGGGTGGGGCTGATGGTGTCGTCGCTTTCGGCTACGCAGCAGCAAGCCTTTTTGGGGGCATTTACTGTTGGTGTGCCGTGCATTCTTATTTCCGGCGCGGTTACGCCTGTCATCAACATGCCGCCATTTTTGCAATACGCCAGCCAGTTGAACCCTATGCGGCATTTTACAACCATCGTGCAGGGGGTCTTTCTCAAGGATATTACCGTTGCTGCGGCTGCGGTGAGCCTGGGCAAGATTGCCTGCATCAGCATGGTGGCGGTGAGCGTAGCCGTGTGGATGTTCAAGCGCAAAGCATGATCAACAGCCAGTGGAGCTTGGGCAGACAGGCATAACCACGGGCATAGGCTGGCCCCGGCATAGAGGTGAGCCGTGTTCAAGGGGATCTGTGTGTGGGAGCCGTTTTGGGAAACTGTGCCGGAAGACAGTGCCGGGATACGGTGCCGGAAATAGGGCCAGGAAACCGTGTCTAGGATCGTCCCGCAAGGTCAG
>QKDT01000418.1 GCA_003251995.1 Desulfovibrio desulfuricans | reverse complement strand
CAGTTTTTTCTTGCGGCGGCGCATCCGGGAACCCTGCTGCCCATTCGTCATACAGCAAGGCCGCCACTTCAAGAAAAAGATTTTTCTTTGAGCCAAAATACCGACTTATCAGGGCCGGGTTTACCCCTGCCTCCGCGCCAATTTCACGAATACCCACAGCAGCGTAGCTACACGAGGCAAAAAGCTTGCGCGCCGCCTGCAACAGACGGTTTCTGGTTTCTACGGCCCTACGTTTAGGCTGCGGCATTGTTGCGTTTTTGTATTCTGAAGCCATCAAAACCTACTGTGGTTGCTGTACCTTGACACTCTTGATTCCATGAGGCAAGACTTTATAGTCTTTAAATCATTACAGATATCTTGCATAAATGCAATGCCTTTCGCTGCATGGAGGATTCATGAAAAAGCTGATATTAGCGTATGTTGCGGCGTTTACTATGGTTTTTGCAATAGCTTTTTCTGCCGTGGCGGAAGATGGCAAGAGCGATAGCAACCGATGGGGATTCAATTTAGGTATTGGCGGCACCTTTTCCACATCGGAATACCAGGGTGTGGAAAGGCTGGGTACGGCTTTGCCCATACTGGGCTATGAAGGTCAATGGCTGTACCTGCGGGGCTTGAGCGGCGGCGTACACCTGTTTAAAAATGAGTATCACGAAGTCAACGTACAGCTTTCGTACCTTCCGCAGCATTTTTATGCATCGTGGAGCGACAGCTCAGCCATGCAAAAGTTGGACGACCGCTATTCATCTGTCATGGCTGGTATCAACTACCGCCTGCGCACAGAGCTAGGCACTCTGGCGGCAACGCTTTCAACCGATGCACTGGGGGTAAGCAAGGGAGTAATGGCCGACGCGTCCTACTCCTACCCCATACGTTTTGCCAACGTGTCGATCATCCCAGCCGTGGGCGTTCAGTGGACCGATGCTAACTACAACGACTATTACTACGGTATAAGCAGAAGCGAGGCTCAAGCCAGCGGTCTGAGCCAATATGATCCGCAGTCGGCCTTTTCCCCTTACGGCGAGCTCACGCTGCGGGTTGGCCTTACGGAAAGCTGGAGCGCCTTTGTAAGCGGCAGGACGCAATTTTTGGGAGAAGAAGTGACCGATAGCCCCATGGTTGAGCGCAGCAACAAATATTCACTGAGCGGCGGATTTCTGTACGCTTTTTAGGTGATTTTTTCGACCAACCTTGCCCTATTTTTCGGCAAGCCGCTTTCTGTCGGGCAACATGCACAGCCTGGCAACGTTACCTATGGTGCTACCTGTTAGAGGCGCAGCCCCCCTGACAGAGGTGCCCGGGGCCAAAGGGAACAAGCTTGCCTGCGGCAAAAGCATTGAGACAATCTGCCACTGTGGGCAAGTTGGCGTTGTAATATACGGCTATGCCCGCCTCTTGCAGGGCCCGCAAGGGTCGCATACCCATGCCACCTGCAAGCAGTGCCGTAACGCCAAGGTGCAGCAATGCCTGCACCGGGCCAGCGCAGTCCCCGCCCTGATGCAAGGGGTTGGGCTGCACACTGACCGACCTGATTTTGCCATCTTCCACCCGCGCCAGGGTATAGAACTGGCACCGCCCAAAATGCGCATTGGGCGCGGCATCCGGCCCACCAGGGGCAATGCTGGGCACAGCCACCACAAGGCCGCCAGACACTGCATCCGCGCCATCGTCACCCTCGGCATCCGCATCAACGGCGCATACACCGCCCTCGATGCGCAGGGCCTGCCCCAACACAAGTGCCTGGGCAACGCTGTGCCGCGCACGGCGCAAAAGCCTGCCAAAGGTATGCCGCGAAACGCCCATGCGGGCTGCTGCGGCATCCATATTCAGATCCTCAAAATCGGCAAGACGCAAGGCTTCCAACCCATCCAGCGACAGCACGACCTCTTCAAGCTCGTGCAGGGGGATGCCGTTGGGCTTGAAACAGCTATTTTTAGGCAGAGCGCTTACACGCCTGCAATGACAGGGTCTTGGCATAATTTCCCAGCAATATGGTTTTATTTGAGAATAAGCCAATGCCACGCCTCGCGCAAGTGGCGCAAGCCGTGGCTGCAATCAGTCCTCTTTAGCCTTGGAAGCAAGGCCGAGCCTGAACCCGGAGGGGTAACCTGATTCAGGCCCGACCTTGTTTCCCTTGGGCCAGTAGGGTGTATGCTTGGCAGCATTACCCCCCGCCCCTTGCAAACCATCGGTACGAGAATGGTTTGCGGGGAACTACAAGACCTGCCGCCTGGCGGCAGTTATACGTCTATCAGCCATGAAGCTCGACCAGCAGGTCAAACACACGGCGTGCATCGTCCGCTGTGGGAGCGGTCGGCAATGATGCAAGAATACCAAGCCCTTCCATGGCGTCATGAAAGACCTCTTCCGGCATATCGCTGATAACCGCCGTATGCACCAGCGCATTCACGCGCATAATGCCGATCACGTCCTGCCGTGCCTGTTCCTGCGAGGCCGAATCCAGCACCACAAGCGCCGGGGCCGCATCCTCAACCTGTTTTTTGCAGGCTGCCGCATCTGTGACCGTGGCTATAGAGCAGCCAAGGCGCACTAGCTCCTCCACAAAGGCGGCAAAAACAGCGGGCCTTCCTGTTTGCAACAGAATGGAGCGCTTCATGGCGGCCTAGTGCCCGCCGCCGCAGGTATGCTCGGGGGTGAATTCGGTCAGTTTGCCCTGGCAAAAAGCCTGCACTGCCATGCCCACAGTGGGTTGGTTGCCTGCAAAAAACACGCTGATGCCCATCTGGTTAAAACCCATGAGGGGGCGCATACCCATACCGCCAGCCAAAAGGGCATTGACTCCGTGTGAAGCCAGATACTGCACAGGGGCCATGCAGCCGCCCTGCTGGTGGGGGATGGAGGCAAGGGTGGACTGGGCGGTAACCTGACCGTCTTCCAGCTCCACAACAGTATAAATATCGCAATGCCCAAAATGCATGCCCATGCCGGAATCCATGCCGCCCGGCATTTGCGAAGGAATTGCCAGAATAGTCTTGCTCATGATGCCTTCCTTTTACAGATGGTTTATACCGCCCTGCCGCCCCGCTTGCGATGCCAGAGCGCACACGCGCTCCCAGGCTGCTGTCAGCGGATCGACCAGAGGTTTGGTGAGTTCTGAAATTTTTTCGGTAAGGGCCTGCCGCTGCACCATGGCCTGCGTAACCAGCGGGCTAAAGGGCAGCTCGCCCACCACATGATGCCCGCCTTCTGCCGCCATGGCGTGTATGCGGGCAGTTTCCTCGGCGTTGAGATCAGCCTTGTTGATAAGGATCGCCACGGGAATGCGAAAATGCGCGCATAGCTCTGCAACGCGCCCAAAATCATGCCTTCCTGATGGTGTCGGCTCCACCACCGCCACGGCAAGCGCCGCGCCGGATAACGAACTGATGACAGGGCAGCCCACCCCCGGTGAGCCATCGCAGAGCACAAGGTCTGCCCCCATGCCGGTTGCCTTGGCGCGGGCCTGGCGCTTGAGCAGCGACACAAGCCGCCCGGAGTTTTCCTGCCCTGGATCAAGCTGCGCATGCACAAAGGGGCCAAAACGGGTTTCGCTGATATACCACACGCCGCAGCGCCGCTCGGGAAATTCCACCGCTTGCGCTGGGCAAAGCTTGTGGCACACGCCGCAGCCCTCGCAGCCCAGCTCATCTATGGAGTACACGCCATCCACAAGTTGCACGGCGTCAAAACGGCACAGCTCGGCGCACCGCCCGCAGGCAGTACACAGATCAGCATTGATTCTGGCTGTATTGCCAGAAATAAAAACTTCCTGCTGCTGCACCTGCGGATTCAGCAGGATGTGCATATCCGGCACATCCACATCCAGATCGCACAGCACTGCCTTTTGCCCCTGCGCATGGGCCAGTGCGGCAAATGCAGCACAAACCGTGGTTTTACCCGTTCCACCCTTGCCGCTGATGACAACAATCTCACGCATGGTTGGCCCCCTCCGCAAAAGCCCGCAGTTTGCTGGCTAGCTCGGCGAACCTCTGCCGCCACTCATGCCCGGTTGCGCCCTGCGCCTCTGTGGGTGGCAAACCGTGCGCATAGGCGTTGGCTGCCGCACGCTGAAAGGGCAACTCTGCCAATACGGGCAACTGCGTATCCGCGCACCATTTGCGCAGGTCATTCTCACACTCGGTATTGCCTTCCATGCCTGCGCGGTTCACCACTACGGCAACGGGGCACTCCAACTGCGCAAAGGCAGCATGCGCCAACCTGAAATCATAAAAGCCAAAGGGGGTGGGTTCGGCTACCAGCAGCACGGCATCCGCGCCACGCGCGGCTGTCATGGCGGGGCAGCTTACGCCGGGGGGCGCGTCCATAAGCACGTCTGCCGGGTGCGCCGCAAGCATGCCTGCCAGCTTACGCTCCTGTGCGCGCAGCAAGGGTGGGGTCATGGCCTCGCCCACCCGGGTGCGCCCCATCAAAAAGGCCGATTGTTTGCCGCCTGCAACCACAGCCCCCTGCAAAAGCACACCAAGTTCACGTTGGGCCACGCGCAGGGCCTGCTCGGGGCACACGGCAAAACAGCCGCCACAGCCGTGGCACATATCGGGAAAATACATGGGCTTTGCACCCATCATGGCAATGGCCCCATAGGCGCACATGGGGCGACACGCGCCGCAGCCGGTGCATTTTTCGGTCACCAGCTCTGGCACCTCAAGATACACCGGTTCTGGTTCCTCAAGGTGCGGATGCAGCAACAGGTGCAGGTTGGGCGCTTCCACATCTGCGTCAACCAGCAGCAGATCACGTTCCCACTGTCCGGCAAGGCAGGCGGAAACGGTGGTTTTGCCCGCGCCGCCCTTGCCGCTGGCGATAACAATGCGCATACAGACCTACTTGTTGGGTGCCGTGGCAGGTGTGACAGAGCCATCGGCAAGGCAGCGCACGGCATCGCCAACACTGCGGTTGTCCATATCCTGATACACGTCCAGCCCAGCCGCCTGAAGAGCGGTAAAAGCCTTTGGGCCAACATAGCCGCTCATGACAGCCTGTACGCCCAGGCCTGCCAGCCGCTCCGCAGTCTGAATGCCAGCGCCCTGGGCTGCCGCCTGCGATGCGCCGTTATCCACATAGTCTGCCTGCATGGTTTCCATATCCACGATCACAAATCCGCCAGCTCTGCCAAACCGAGGATCAACCTGCGATTCCAGCCCCGGCCCTTCGCTCGACACGGCTACTTTCATGGTTACTCCCTTGCTCATTTTTTGCTCAAATGAGCATAACTCTGCATCCAAAAATGTCAACACCATAAAAAATCCGCCGCACCAGTTTTTGCTGGATACGGCGGATATGCCGCACAGGGCGGCTCCGGGGGGGATATGTAAATTATTTGCGCACGTAATGATCAAGCGCCTTTACCCGGTAGCTGTTGACGGGCATGAGGTCAGTAGTCACATAGCCGGGCGCGGCATTGATAAGATCGGGTATGCGGTTGACTATGGTGGCGCAGGTCAGCTCAACAGTAGCGGGCCGTGTAATGACCACCTGCGTATCCGGCTCACCCATGAGCGTCCAGTCGTTGCGGTCAACCTCACCGGGGGCGTAGACCTTGCCCACGCACTCGCTCTCAATGACTATACCCTCTTCAGTCTCTGTCGTCACCACGGCAGACATGCCCGTGGCGTGGCCCGCGGGTATGGTCATGCCCAGTGTTTCAGAATGCAGCTCGGCGCTATGGGTCTGGGGCACGCACTTCTGCGTCTGGCTTTTGACTGTCAGCCCCAGCCGCTCTGCCAGCCAGCCATTGACGTTCCACATATAAGAGGGCAAAAACTCGCCGCTTTCAATCAACTGCTGGCGCGCTGCGGGCGAAATGGCATCGGCTGCGGCAATTTCCTTTTCAAAGGCGGGCAGGTCAAGCCCCGCGCCGTGGGCCTTGGCAAGGGCAATGCCATAATCCTCCACATTGTAGCTGGAGCTGCCCTTGATTTTTGCAATGGTGTGCATTGCCCCAGCCAGGGTGGCAATCAGGTTGCCCCAAAACACATCCTGATAGCCAGAACCACAAACGGTGCAGCCCGTCTTTTTTGCCATGGTGTCCACCTCGCTGGTGATCGCGGGCGAAGAATTCATGGGGAAGATGGCTTCCTCGTTGGTGGTGATGGCATTGACGCCATTTTTGGCGCAAACCATGAGGGCATCCACAATATCACGCATAAGGCTCATGGTGGTGATGATGCAGGCATCCGGTTTGAGCGCAGCCAAAACGGAATCGGCCTCATCCGCGTGGTGAACCACAACGCCCCGATCTGGCCCGCCAATGATGGCGCTGATATCACGCCCGATCACTGCCGGGTTTACGTCAAAGGCTGCCACAATTTCCGCGCCTTTTTCGTAAACATAGCGCATGGAGTACTTTGACATTTTTCCGCAACCATATTGGGCAATCCGCAACTTGCTCATGAGTTTCCTCCTGGTTAAAACGGCACGCACATCGTGACTATGCTTTCAGGTTCAGCATACGCGCCGCTTGTGAAAAAACAAGCAAGTTACGGTTTATAAAAATTAGCGTCTCAATGGTCGCACCCCAAGT
>QKDT01000344.1 GCA_003251995.1 Desulfovibrio desulfuricans | reverse complement strand
ATCAAGCGTGCGAATACTGTCGCCCGGCGGGGGAAACGAAAATGCGAGCCCTGCCACCGGACAAAAAATCTAAGGCTATTTTATGGGGAAAACATAGGTGGCGCGCAGGTTATGCTCGTCGGCATCCGTACCGGGGGTCTTTTCCGTCACGGTGCTGCGCAGCATCCACAAGGCGGGCTTGTCCACCGTAAAGGAAGCCTTGCCCTGCGCATCGGTCTGGGCTTTGGCTTTGTATGCGTCCTGTTCCTTGCTAAAACCGTCATGGGTCAGGCCCACGGTGGCGTTGGGCAGGGGCTTGCCGCGCAGCAACACCTGCACGTTCAAGATGTTGCCGGGCTTGGTGTCCGCAGGATTGCTCAGTAGCACGATCTCCAGATCCTGACCAAGCGGTTTTGTGTACAGGGTATCATTTTTGGCGGGGTTGAGCAGAGCTTTGGCAAATTTTTCATATTTGCCCACAGATTTTACCTTCATGCCCTTGGCTTCAAGGCTGGCGCGGGTGCCTTCAAGAATGCCCTCTGTTGTTTCGCACCATATCTGGGGCAGGCGGTGCCCCACCAACAGAGCAGAGCCGTTTTGCGCAAGGGTGAAGTCGCCTACCAGTGAAGCAAGAGCTTTGTCTTCCGCAAGGGCAATATCGGTCTTTTTGTTGCCTTGCAGCAGGTACAAGCGCACCGTGGCGGGGTTTTCGGCCTCTTCGCTGACCATAAACACATGCGCGGCCTGAGCCTGCATGCGGGTTTTTTGTCCAGCGGCAGGGGTTGCAGTGCCGGGCTTGAGAATAAATTCGTGGGCCTGCGTAGCGGCGCTGACAAGCAGCAGGCCCATAAGAGCAAGGGCCGAGCAAAGACTGGAGCGTAAAATTTGCATTGGGAAAACTCCTTTTTGTGTTATTTATTATTAAATTGTGCTATCATTGTATTACGTAAAATACAATCGTGTTATTAGAAGAACATAAAAAAAGCCCGCGCAAAGCGGGCTGGATTGGCAATATGGTCGAGGACGGATCAGGCCATGGCTAGTAGTTGCAAAGCCGCCAGGTGTTCCAGTTCTTCTGCCAGGCACAGAGCCTCTGCCAGCGTGCGCCCAAGGCAGCACAGGCCATGCCCTGCCATCCATATGGCATTATTGCTGCTGGCTTCATGGGCCACGGCATCAGCCAGGTCTTTTGTGCCAGGGGGCAGGGCAGGTGCAAACCCCAGTTTTGCCCGCCATACATCGGCTTCAAAAAGGGGCAAACGCAAAAAGTCTTCCTGCCTGCCAGCCAGGCGAAGACTCAGCGCCAGCAAGCGGCGGGGGTGCGTGTGCAGTATAGCCTGACAGTCTGGACGAGCGCGGTAGATAGCCAGATGCATGCCCGATTCTGTGGAGGCGGGGCCGCCAAGCACCGTCGAGCCCGTGGCAATGTCCATAAGACAGCAGTGGTCTGCGGTCAGGCGGCCTTTGGCAGCGCCGCTGCGCGTAATGCAAACAAGCCCGGTTGCAGAGCTGTCGAGCCTGCGGCTGGCGTTGCCGTTACAGCCAGAAAGCAAACCCTGCCTCCAGGCATCGCGACAAACCGCGCGAAATTCTTCTACCATTGCAGCAGGAATGGCGGGGGCATCCTTTGTGGGCAGCGCGGTTTCTGACCGCTGCGGGGTGGTACTCATGCGGGGTTTCCTTTGTTTTGCCATGCCCGCAGGTCAAGTTGCGAAAGCTCTCCCTGCTGGCTGGCGTCCACGCTGTTAATGAGACGAACCATCAAGCGTTGCAGGGCCTTGTGGGCAGGATTGAGCGAAAAGGTCAACCCTGACGCATCCTCTGTGGGCAGGTATTTGCGGCCCACTTTCAGGGGGATGACGCCCTGTTCGTAAAGTAAAAGGTACAGCAGATAAGCTTTTGTACCAGAAATATCGGCGGTGTGGCTGGACTGCTTGCCGCGCTCCTGCTCTGGATCCACAAATTGCGGTTCCGCGCCGTGGTGGCGCAGGGCGTCCTGCTGCGGCGCATAGGCCAGCACATAGCCAGCTTTGCGGGCACGCCAGCTATATTCAAGGTCTTCGTATCCGTACCTGCCAAAGCCTTCGTTCCAAAAGCCCAGCCGCTCATGCACGGCGCGGGGGATACAGGCGCAGGCCCCGTTGCAACAGGGAACCTCCAGCGCGGTGGTTCCGTCAGCCAGCGTGAGCGGTGTACCCTCGTGCTTTGCGCAGAGCTGATACCCAGCCATGCCGAGCTGGGGGTTGTCTGCCAGCATGCCCATGAGGCGGTGCAGCCATTGGGGATCACGCACTTCCACATCGTTATCAAGCTTGACGTAAAAGTCTGCATTGGCGGCATCGTCCCAGGCAAGGTTGGAGGCGACGGCAACACCCATATTGCGGCGCAGCAGGCGCAGGCGCACATGCGGGTGAGTGGCGGTAAGCGCTTGTAAAAACTCCTGAGTACCGTCGGTGCTGCCATTATCCACTACGGTAAGCCCATAACCCGGCTGGGTTTTTTGCAACAGGCTGGTGAGGCAGAGCCGTGTCAGCTCAAGCCTGTTCCAGGTAACCACGCCGATATGGGCGCGCATGTCAGGCTTCCTGCTTGCTGCTGTCAAAATGGTCAAAACCGCGCATGTGGGCCAGGCTGTCCAGTGGTTCATTATTGCAGACAATACCTCCGCCAGAGGTCACAACGCCGATGCTTGTCAGGCGGGGGATAGCGGCGTGCAGCGGTGGCAGCATGTCGGGCGCGCATGAGCCGAGCAGGGCGTAATCCTCGCCACCAAGAAGGGCTTCGTGAACGGGACTTTTGCCGTTGGCTTCGGCGTAGCGCACTACCTCGGGGTGCAGTTGCCCACGGGCCAGCAGAATTTCCGCACCCAGGCTGCCGTGCGAAACTTGCCCCGCGGCGCTTAGTTCGCCAGTCAGGCCAAGCAGCCGGGGCAGATCGCGCATGATGCCGTCCGAAACGTCCATGAGCGCTGGGGGGGGGGCGTTAAAGCCGGCCCGCGCCAGCATGAGGCCTGCGTCCACCTGCGGCTCCGGGTGTAGATGGGCGGCGCAGGCGGCGGGCCACTCCGCAAGGGCTGCCCTGCCATGAGTCTCCAGGGCTTTAAGCCCCACACGGGCAAGCCCCAGGCGGCCCACAACAAAAAGGATATCGCCCGGCATGCTGCCGCCGCGTACAAGAAACGTTCCCGGGTCGGCGGGTTCACCCCATACGGTCACAGAAACATGCAGACGTTCGCAGCCAGAAAGGTCGCCCCCTGCCAGCACCATATTGTGCTGTTTGGCAAGCGCGGACATGCCCGAGAAAAACGCATCCAGCCATGCGGCGTCCACCCAGCCCGGCAGCCCAAGGCACAGGGTAAAGGCCACGGGCCGTGCTCCGCAGGCGGCAAGGTCGCTCACATTGACTGCCAGGGCCTTGTAGCCCGTTTCTTCCGGGGTAAAGTACGACCGCCGAAAATGCACGTCTTCCAGAAAAAGATCACTGCTCACGGCAAGCGGCTTGCCGCCACGCAGCACTGCGCAGTCGTCGCCCCTGCCCAGCAGTAGTGAGGGGCCAGTCAGCGGAAAATGTCTGCCAAGGCAGGCAAGGATGCTGTCTTCAGAAAGAGAGCCACGAGAAAGGGGGGATGCGGGGGACGGAACCATGTCAGCTCTCCAGAATCAGGTATTCGCTCAAAATGACTTTGAGGCCAAAGCCGGGAAAATTCACCTGCACTTTGTCAGGCGGCAGATGGCGTATGATTTTGCCGCGCCCAAAAATGCGGTGGCTGCAGTAGCACAGATCTCCGTCTGCTGCGGCTTGCGGCTTTGAATCTTGCGGTGCGGATGCGGATAAGGGCGCAGAGCTGGGCGAGAACGTGGATGTTTGTCTGCCGAAGGCATCACCAAAAGATTTTTGGGTGGTATTCCCCTCCGCGCCTGGCGCATCTCCGGGCGCAAGCTGGCAATCGTCGTAAGCGCCGTAGCCCGGGGAGTTCTGCTGCCCGTTTTGGGGGCGCGGCAAAAGCCCGCCCGTAAAGCCACCAGCGGAGGGCATGGCTGTTTTGCGTCCAAATCCAACGCCGCCAACGCTTCGGCGCGACAGTGAACCGCCAAACCCTTCAATCCATTCTTCAACCATGCCTGGCGCAAGTTCACGCACAAAGGGGCTTTGGCTCACGTGCTGGCTGCCGCGTTCTGCCCGATTATAAAGCGAGGCCGGGGCGTAGAGATCGAGGCATTGGCGCGCACGGGTGCAGGCCACGTACATGAGGCGGCGTTCTTCTTCAAAGTCTTCTGGGCGCGCCAATGCGTGCCGCGAGGGAAAGCGGTCTTCCACCAGATCAATGATAAGAACAGCGTTCCACTCCAGCCCTTTGGCTGAATGCACGGTGGAAAGGGTGATTTTACCCTCGTTGCTCTCGGCATCATCGTCTTCTGGCGCTTCAAGGGCGAGGTCTGCCACAAAAAGATCAAGTTCGCTGTAGCCCGAGGCCATCTGGATGATTTCTTCCAGTCCCTGCTGGCGGCGGGGCCAGTCTTCGGGGTAGAGGGCTTCAAGGCGGGGGCGGTAGTGCTCAAGCACAGACGACAGCGTAGCCGATGGCGGCATGGGCCGGGCGCGCAGGTCATCCACAAAGCGCATGTCTTCCAGAAAACCCGCATACTTGGCAAAAGCCTTTTCTGTGGATTTGGGGTCGCCGCTACGGGCCACGGCATAGAGTTTTTCTATGGTCTTGGGGCCAATGCCGCTATGCTGGGCTGCCACACGGGCAAAGGCGGGCAGGTCGAGGGGGTTGAGCAGCAGGCGCGCGTAGGCGATGACATCCTTGACGTGGGCGGCCTCTGTATAGCGCAGCCCGCCGTATTTACGAAAGGCGATGCCAGACTGATTGAGGGCCATTTCCAGATTGTAGGAATGAAAACCAGCGCGGAACAGCACCGCTATTTCGTGCGGCAGATGGGTTGCCAACAGTTCTTCCACCCGGCGCACCACCAGCTTGGCCTGGCTCATGTCGCTGAGGGGCGTGATCAGCCGTACCGGGTCGCCGCCCTCCTTGCGCGTAAACAGATTTTTGCGGAACGACTCTGCCGCGTGGGCCAGCAGGTTGTTGGCAACATCCAGCACGGGCTTGGTGGAACGGTAGTTTTCTTCCAGCCTCACCACGCGCGCGCCAGGAAACAACGTGGGAAAATCCAATATGTTGCGCACATTGGCCCCACGAAAGGCATAGATGGACTGGGCTTCATCGCCCACAGCCATAACGTTGCCGGGGGGGCCGTCTTCCGGCCCTGCCAGCAGCCGCACAATGCGCGCCTGAACCAAGTTGGTATCCTGATATTCGTCCACAAGAATGTGGCTGAATCGCTGCCGCAACGAGGCTGCCGCAAGCGGATTTTCGCGCAGCAGGGCCTCCAGCTCAAACAGCAGATCGTCGTAATCGAGCAGGCCCTTTTCCCGCCTGTAATAATTATAGGCATCGCCCAGGCGGGCCAGGCCTTCGGCATGGGGCAGCAGATGAAAAGCCTCGCGGCGCAGCACTTCGTCCAGGGGCAGCTCTTTGTTGCGGGCCTTGCTCAGCAGGCCCACGATGCTCTGGGTTTTGGGAAACGACCTGTCGCCCTTGCCCAGCTTGAGCTGATCCTTGCAGTGTTTGACCGCTTCGGTGATGTCGGCGGAGTCCATGACCGTAAAGGGCCTGTCGCCAAGCCAGGCGGGCTTCCACCGGCGCAACGCCCCAAAGGAAAATGCGTGAAAGGTGCCGCCCTGCACGCCCGCAAGCCCCTGATTGAGCAGCAGCCCCGCGCGGTGCAGCATTTCTTGCGCGGCTTTGCGGGTAAAGGTGAGCAGAAGCATGGCGTCAGGTTCTATGCCATGCTCTGCCAGCCATGCCAGACGGTAGACAATGGTGCGGGTTTTGCCGCTGCCAGCGCCTGCCACAACCAGCACTGGGCCGTCGCCGCAGGTGGCTGCCTCGTACTGTGCTTCGTTAAGGGCTTGAGCGTAATCAATCATAGGCACAGGGTAGCATAAGGCGGCTGCGCATACCAGAGGCCGTAAAAGCCCCTCCCGCGGCCTTGACTTTGCCCTCGCCCACCACGAATATCGCCGCAGAGCAAATTAAAAGGATTATCAAATGCGCATCACCGAGAATGATTATATTGTTGGGGCCGGAGCCCGGCTCCCGCGTCGTCGTAGGCTGTTTCTGGCCCTTTTGCTGGGTATGATGGCTGCCTTTGGGCCTTTGTGTACCGATACCTACTTGCCCAGCCTGCCCGCCTTGTCGGCAGACCTTGGCATTTCCACCGCAACCACGCAGCTGACCATCACGGCCTGCCTGCTGGGTATGGCTTTGGGGCAGTTGTTTGTGGGGCCCATTTCAGATTCCACGGGGCGGCGCAAACCGCTGTTTGTGGCCCTGGTTTTCTTTACGCTGGCCTCAATTTGCTGCGCCGCAGCAAGAACAGGCAACAGTTTTATTGCCCTGCGTTTTGCGCAAGGGCTTGGCGGGGCCGGGGGCATTGTGCTGGCACGCGCCATGGCTTGCGATTTGTTTCGTGGGCCGGAGCTGACAAACTTTATGAGCAT
>QKDT01000320.1 GCA_003251995.1 Desulfovibrio desulfuricans | reverse complement strand
AAATTCATTTCCTGGGCCACTATGGCCAGGTGCCCGTCCTTGGTGGCCTTGCCCACATTAAGGCTGACCTTGCGGCCTTCTTTTTCCAGCAGTTCACGCCCAAGCGTCACGGCATGCGTGCGCTCTTCGGTGCGCAGATAGTGCTGAATGCGGCTGCGGGCCTTGGCGGTTTTGACAATCTTGAGCCAGTCGCGGTTGGGATTACGGGCCGGATCGGTGAGGATCTCCACCACATCGCCATTTTTCAGCTCCGTTCCAAGGGGCATGAGGCGACCATTGATTTTTGCGCCGCTGCAATGCTGGCCCACCTTGGTGTGGATAACAAAGGCAAAATCCAGGGGCGTAGCGCCCTCGGGTAGCTCCTTCACATCGCCTGCGGGGGTGTAGATGTAAACTTCGTCCTTGAACAAATCCATTTTCAGCGAGTGCATAAACTCGCGCGAGTCTGTTTCTTCGCTCTGGCGCTCAAAAATTTCGCGCAGCCAGGCAAACTGCTCAAGGTCTTTACTATTTACGCGGCCCTTTTCCTTATACAGCCAGTGCGCGGCAACGCCATGTTCAGCCTGCCTGTGCATCTCTTCCGTGCGTATCTGAATTTCAATACGCTCGCCCTCCGGCCCGATAACGGTAGTGTGCAGGCTCTGGTAGCCGTTGGTCTTGGGCATGGAAATATAGTCTTTAAAACGCCCATGCACGGGCCGCCACTGGGAATGCACGAGCCCAAGCACGGCGTAGCAATCCCTGATATCCTGCACCAGCACGCGAAAGGCCATGATGTCGTGCATTTCGTCCAGGGTCATGGACTGGGCCTGCATCTTTTTATAGATGCTGTGCTTGTGCTTGATGCGCCCGTAAACCTGCCCGCTGATGCCGTTTGATTCCAGCAAATCCTGAATCAGGCCCACAACCTTGCCGATGATCTGCTTTTCCACAACCTGATGGTTGTCCAGCCAGTGTTCGATCTGGTTGTAAATGTCGGGGCGCATGTACTTAAAGCTCAGGTCTTCCAGGTCGCGCTTCATCACGTAGAGGCCCAGCCGGTTAGCCAGGGGCGCGTAAATATCCATGGTTTCCTGAGCAATACGCTTTTGCTTGTGGCTTTTCTGAAAATCCAGCGTGCGCATATTGTGCAGGCGGTCAGCCAGCTTGACCATAAGAACCCGCATGTCGTGGCTCATGGCCAAAATCATTTTGCGGATGTTCTCTGCCTGGGCTTCTTCCTTGTTTTCAAAGGTAATCTGGCTGATTTTGGTGACGCCATCGACGATATCGGCTACTTCTTCGCCAAAATTTTCATCCAGTTCTTCAATGGTGGCCTTGGTATCTTCTACGGTGTCGTGCAGCAGGCCAGCGGCAATGGTGGGTTCGTCAAAACCCATTCCAGCCAGGATATTGGCAACTGCCAAAGGGTGGGAAAGGTACGGCTCGCCCGAAAGGCGGGTCTGCCCCGCATGGGCTGTAGCGGCAAACACATAGGCCTTCTGGATCAGCTCCAGATCCGCATTTGAGTTGCCAGCCGATACCTTATCGAGAATTTCCTGAATACGAATCATACGTAACGTCCACCCACAACGTAAAAAATCTCTTCGACCACTTTTGCGACTATGTTCCGACTAAAGCGGCCTTGTCAACGCTGCGGGCAGGCGCATCGCAATAATACTGCGCCAACGCACGCAACTAATCGGCCCCGATCAGCATCTGGTCGGGGCCGATACATACTATAAGAAGTCGAGATACACCGAGGCAAGCCCTGGTAACGGCCCCCAAAAGCCCGGCTTTCGCTCCGCCCTTTAAGGCTGCATCTGCGGGTGCTGCAAGGCTTTGGGAATCCACCATTTTTCAAAGTTATACATTATACCTGCCAACGCTGGCTCTATACCCTGAAACCGACGCTGCACCACTGGCAGGGCATACGGCACGAACAGAAAACAATAGGGCTGTTCATCAGCAAATATTTCTTGAATCCGATAATAGAGCGCCGCACGCTTTTGCTGATCAGGTGTGGATTGCGCCTCTTCAAGCAGCTTGTCCACCTCGGGATTGCGGTAGTGGGTAAAATTCAGCCCGCCCTCGAAGGTCTGCGATGAATGCCATACAGAAAACAGGTCTGGATCTTGCGGGATTGTCCAGCCCAGCAAGACCGCGTCAAAGCGTCCCTTGTTGACAAACTCGCGGATAAAGGCCGCCCATTCCACAGTGCGGATGCGCACGTCTATACCCACCTCGCGTAGTTGCGACTGCATGACGGTGGCTGCAAGAATGCGCTGCTCATTACCCTGATTGGTCAAAATGGTAAATGCCAGGGGCTGACCGTCGCGGTCAAGCAGCCCATCGCCATCGTGATCGGCAAAGCCCGCTTGCGCCAGCAGCGCCTTGGCTGCGGCAACATTCCTGACTACGGGCTTAAGCCCCGGATGGTAGGCCCACGAGCCAGGCTTGAACGGCCCAAAAGCCGGAACCCCCTGCCCCAGCAGCACCCCCTTGATGATGCCTTCGCGGTCTATGGCCATGGAAATAGCCCGCCGAACTCGAACATCCTTAAAAAAGGGATGCTCAAGATTGAAACCAAGAAAAATATACATCGAGGCCAGATAGCGAAACTTGTGGAACTTTTTTTGCCATTCAGGGCTGGAAGTTTGCCGCAGGTATTGCAGGGGCGAAAGATCCATTACGTCCAGCCTGCCAGCCTGTGTTTCCATAAACATTGTGGCGTTGTCAGGGATGATTCTGTATACCACCTCATTAATATGCGGCTTGCCAGCAAAATAGGTGGGCGAAGCCTCAAGCAACATGCGGCTTCCCGGTTCCCACGATTTTAACCGATACGGCCCTGCCCCCATGGGCTTGCGCGCAAAAGGCGTGGAGCGGATATTCTGCCCTTCAAGAATATGTTTGGGCAAAATAGGGTTCATCCAGGTAGAGACGGCCCTTGCAAAAAATTTGTCGTACCGCACTTCAAATGTGTAGCGATCAATGACGCGCAGCTCTTTGATGCGCAAAAAATCTTCGGCATAGGGGCTGCCGGTGGCAGGGTCTGCCGCCAGTTTGCAGGTAAAGGCCACATCCTCCGCAGTCAGTTCCTGCCCGTCCTCCCATAGTATGCCTTTGCGCAGGGTAAAGCGCATGCGCTTGCCGCCGTCTTCTATGCTCCACGATTCCGCAGCCCAAGGCTCTGGCTGCAAATCCTTATTATAGCGCAGGGGCGCGATATAGATGAGGTCTGCTATCTCGTGCGAGGCGGAATCGGACGTGACGTAAGGGATAAGATTTGAAGCCTCGCCGATTGTGCCAAAAAAAATGCTGCCGCCATCGTCAGGTGTGCCATTTTTGGGCATTGCTGCACCCGCAAAAACAGCTCCTGTTTCTTCCGGCATGTCACCTGGAGAAGAGGCACAATTAGCCGGAACTGCACAAATGCATGCTAATGCACATAAAATTGTGACCAAACAGATCAAATTTTTACCGCAAAACTGCCTTGCCAGACGGGTTGATATTGATTCCAACATATTGATTGCGCGCTCAAAATTTATTTTTTTCATAAAAGTCACACTTCATATTGCTTTCGCCCCCCTACCTGTGCTATTTATCGCAAACATTATAACATCGCTTCGTTTCTGGAATTGTCCAGAAATTTCACCGGAGTATTTTTGGGGAACCCATGAGTCGATCTGAACAGAGCGTCGTACGCGAAATGTGCCAAACGTTCCTGCACGATAACGTGCCGGAATATATCCGCGACGCTGCCTACTATATCCTGTCCGAAGGTGAGGTGCAAAAAATAAATATCCAGGAAGGCGAGACCTGGGACGTACAAGGCGTCATCCAGGGCGAAGACCTTCAGGTCTACACGCCAAGCCTGAGCCTCACCATTACGGAT
The DNA here is from genome assembly GCA_003251995.1 of Desulfovibrio desulfuricans. Lineage (GTDB taxonomy): Bacteria > Desulfobacterota > Desulfovibrionia > Desulfovibrionales > Desulfovibrionaceae > Desulfovibrio > Desulfovibrio desulfuricans_B. The sequence goes on along the minus strand of QKDT01000320.1, from coordinate 2,696 downwards.
CGCAGCACGCGCCACCAATGCAACTGCTCCGACGCGTTCACTGGCATATGCCGCCACGTGGCTGCTCTTGCGTTGCGCCTTGTGGAAGAACTGCGCAAGGAACAGGGCGACCCTGAAGAAACCCCACCCCCAAGCACAGACTGGAAACAAAGCTTCCGCAACTTTTTTTCTACCGATATGGAGCCGGAACCAGGCCGTCACTATCTCATATTTCGCTTTGAGCCGGAACAGGGCCGCTTGCTGGTTTCCTTTTTCCGCGGGCGGCAGAACAAATCCGGGCTTTCCAGCGTACACAACGAGGTAACGCTGGAACAGATCATCCAAAACCCCGATTGGTGCGAATTTTCGCCGCAATTGCCCCATGTTGCCCGCCAGATTGGTCAGCATCTCGATTATTACGGGCACCGGGTTGAAATCCCCCAGGGTCTGACCTCATGGTTTTTCTGGTCTGTGCGTAAAGAATATTATTTGTTGTGGAAGGATACGGACAAACCCTGCCGCATCGAAAGCACGCCTTTTGCCCTTAAGCTCAAGCCTATTCTGGATGATGCGGGCTTTCGCTTTGAAGTGCTGCTCAAGCGCGAGGGCCGCCCGCCGCTGCCCATACGCGCGGGCCGCACCAACCCCAGCGACCGCAATCAGCCGGAAAGCACCGCGCCGGAAGACGCGCCCATCACCTTCCACGGGCAAATGCCCCTGTGGGTCTGCTACCAGCACAATTTCTACCCGGTGCAGACAGGCTTGTACCCCTCGCTGGTGCGCAACCTTATTTACGAACGCCCCGTTGTGCCGCACGAAGAAATTTCTGAATTTCTCGACCGCGTGTGGACGCGTCTGCCAGCCTCTGAACTGTACGAGCCGCAGCAGTTCCTCAAACTCATGGAACCGGTTTTCCAGCCTGCCACCTACAACCCCAAGCTCTTCCTTGATGAGGAAGGCAGCCTGCTGACGCTGGAAATCGACAACATTTATGAAACGCGCCACGGCGAGTTTACGCTCAACGGCCCCAACCCCGACTTCCAGACCGGTAGCTACTCCTTTGAAGGGCAAACCTATCTGGTACGCCGCCATCAGGACGAAGAAGCCCAGTTGATGAACGAGCTGAGCGGCATGGATTTTCAGGCCCGCTCTAGCAAACTGTGGTTTTTGGAGCCGGAAGAAGCCATTGCCTTTTTGCTCGATTCGTACCCCAAGCTTATCGAAAACTACCGCGTTTATGGCGAAAAGGCCCTCTCGCGCTACAAGGTGCGCACGGCCTCTTCCAACATCACGGCAGAAGTGGTCAGCAACGAGAAAGAAAAATGGTTCTCGCTTGATATCAATGTGGAGTACGAAGGCCAGAGCCTGCCCCTGGAAAAAATCTGGAAGGCATGGACCCGCGGCAAGCGCTATGTGCAGTTGAAAGACGGCTCCTACACCAGCCTGCCCGAGGCATGGCTTGAAAAGCTCTCGCACAAGCTCACAGCCCTAGGGCTTGATCCCTCCAAGCCGCCGCAGCAAAAATTCAAGCAGTTTGAGGCCCCGGTGCTCGACAGTCTGCTGGAAGACCTGCCCGGTGCAGCCACAGACTCGTTCTGGAACAACCTGCGCGAAAAAATCCGCTCGTTCCGCGAGGTGCGGCCCATTGCGCCGCCCAAGGCACTCAACGCCAACTTGCGCAGCTACCAGGTTCAGGGTCTTTCGTACCTTAACTTCCTTTCGGAATACGGGTTCGGCGGCATCCTCGCCGACGAAATGGGCCTTGGCAAAACCGTACAGACGCTGGCCTTTATCCAGCACATGATCGATGTTCACCACGATGGGCCAAATCTTATCGTGGTGCCCACCTCGGTGCTGCCCAACTGGGAGCGTGAAGCAGAAAAGTTTGTTCCTGGCCTCAAACGTCTGACCATCTACGGCACCCGCCGCGAGGGCATGTTCAAGCATATCTCGAGTTCCGACCTCATCATCACCACCTACGCTCTGCTGCGGCGCGACCTGGAGGAGATGGAAAAGTACGAGTTTAACACCGTTATTCTTGACGAAGCCCAGAACATCAAGAACCCCAACACCATTACGGCCCGAGCCGTGCGGCGCATCAACGCCCGCATGCGCCTGTGCCTCTCTGGCACGCCCATCGAAAACAATCTGTTTGAGTTGTGGTCGCTGTTCGAGTTCCTCATGCCGGGCTTTTTGGGTTCGCAACACGCCTTCCAGCGTGGCATCGTCAAGCCTATCAAGGACGGCGACGCCGAAACCCTGGATTACCTGCGCACCCGCGTTCGCCCCTTTATTCTGCGGCGTACCAAGGCCGAGGTTGCCAAAGACCTGCCGCCCAAGGTGGAGAGCGTTACCTGCTGCGCCCTGGAAGACGCCCAGGCAGAACTGTACGCAGCCCTGGCCCGCAAACTGCGCGCCCAGGTGCTTGCCGATGTGGACCAAAAGGGCCTTGCAAAAAGCCAGATGTCCATTCTCGACGCCTTGCTCAAACTGCGCCAGATCTGCTGCCACCCGCGTCTGCTCAAGCTCGACATGCCCGGCTTCTCCAACAACCTGCCTTCGGGCAAGTTTGACGCCTTCAAGGACATGGTCATGGAAATTGTGGAAGGCGGGCACAAGGTGCTGGTCTTCTCGCAGTTTGTGCAGATGCTGCAAATCATCAAGCAATGGCTGGAATTCTCGCAGATCCCCTTCTGCTACCTCGACGGCGCGAGCAA
>QKDT01000096.1 GCA_003251995.1 Desulfovibrio desulfuricans | reverse complement strand
AATGTCTATGCCCAGCTCCAGCGCGCTAGTGCTGACCACAGCCAGTAATTCGCCCGAGGCCATACGGGCCTCGATACTGCGGCGCTCTTCGGGCAAAAAGCCCGCGCGGTAGGCCGAAATATGCTGGGAGAATGCCCCCGACTGCCCGGCCCACAGGCTGATTAGTTCTGTCATGCGGCGGGAGCGGCAATAGACGATGGTGCGCAGGTTGCGCGCCAGAGCTGCCTTGAGCAGGTCAATGGCTGCTGTGGCGGCGCTTTGCTCCGGGTTGAGAAAGACAAAGTGCCGTGGCCCGTGCGGCGCGCCGGATTGATCGATGACCACGGGCGCATCTGCCGGGCGGGCGGCTGCGGGGGGCAGGGAAGTTGTTTGCGATGCGGGGGCTGCCGTGGGCGAGGGGGCTTCCGTGCCGGTCAGCGCGGCAGCCAGTTCACCAGGATTGCCCACTGTGGCGGTACACAGCACATAGACAGGCCGTGCGCCGTAGCGTCCGGCGATACGGTTGAGCCGTCGGAACACCTGGGCCATGTGCGCCCCAAAGACGCCACGGTAGGTATGGGCCTCATCCACCACCACATGGCTGAGGCCCGCCAGAAATTCCGCCCACTGTTCGTGGTGCGGCAAGATGCCAAGGTGCAGCATCTCCGGGTTACTGATGAGTACGGTGGGCGGGTTGCGGCGGATCTTGCGGCGAAAGTGGTCGGTGGTGTCGCCGTCGTACAGGGCGGCGGTGGGACGGGCCTCCTTGGGCCATCCCTCCACCAGAGCGTTGAACGCGCCAAGCTGATCCTGCGCCAGGGCCTTGAGCGGGAAAAGATACAGGGCACGGGCATCGCGGTCGCGCAGATAACGGTCGAGCACCGGCAGATTGTAGATAAGGCTTTTGCCGCTGGCTGTGGGCGTGGCGGCAACAACGGAATGCCCCGCGCGGATGTGGTCTGTGGCGAGGGCCTGATGGCTGTACAGCCCCGCTATGCCGCGTTGCTCTAATATGCGGGTGATGGCTGCGGGCCAAGGCAGGTTGGTGGGCGCGTAGTGGGGTTCGGCTGGCGCAAAAACCCTGTGACAGGTGACCTGCGGCCCCAGTTTTTCAGACGCCAGCAAAGCGGCGATATATTCTCCAACAGACACGCCGCGGCGTCCTATTGCGCAGCGGTGCCGGGCTTTGCGGCTTCGGCGGAATCAAGGCGGCGCAGCACGCGGGCGGGCGAGCCAGCGGCAAGGCAGAAGGGCGGCACATCGCGCGTTACCACGCTGCCAGCACCAATAATGGCCCCCTCGCCGATGGTCACGCCCTTGAGGATCAGGCAGTTCATGCCAATCCACACGTAGTCGCCAATGCTCACGGGGCGGTCGTTCTCAATGCCCGGTTCGGTGGCGCGGGCTTCTGGCGGCCAGTGAGCGTGAAAGTCAGAATCCACCACAATGCAGTTGGGGCCAAACATCACCTGACGCCCAAGGCGTATGGCTGTGGAGCGCGCAGTTATGGACGTGCCGCTCAACTGGCAGCCAGGGCCGATTTCAATGCTGGCCCCAGGCCCGAAGGTGCGCAGCCGCACAGGATGCGCCAACGCCGCCGCCGTGGCCCGCCGCCATGAGGAAATAAGGCTTGATCCTGCCCCAATGTTCATGCTGCTGCCAGGCCAGCGTAACAGGCCCACGGGGCCGTGGGCAGATACGCCATTTTCTACCCGCACGCCCAGAGCAAAAGCCTTGAGGCGCAGGCGCAGAGTGCCCAAGGCCGCGCCGCTGACGCGCATGATCTGCAAACACAGATAGCTTATGACATTGGACGGGGTAAGGCCCCGTTGCAGGGCTTTTTTCAGAACGCTCATGGGTATTCCATTGTTGACGTGTGCCGGAGGCGGCAGCGAAGGATCTGGCAGGCCCTTTCACTGCACGACATCATGCCAGAGTCGGGCCGCATGGTCGAGGGGCGCTGCAAGGGCCTGTGGTGCGGGGTTTTGCGGGGGATATGTGCTGGAGCGGGCATGGATGGCGGGCCGTGGCGGCTGTTTGACTCTGTAGAATTGGGGGAGAAGATATCCGCCCTTGAATATACCTGACCTTGACGTATGCCAGAATGGAAGATAAATCGAAATTGAATGTTGTTTTTAAATAGAGCCCTTTCATATCAGTCTACCTTATCGGGCCGAACTTGATTTTACCGGGCGGAGGTGCAATGGATTCAATTATTCCCCTCACATCCCTCAAGGTGGGCGAGGCTGCGCGCATTGTCAGCATCAACGCCAGGGGTGAACTGGCACGGCGCATACGAGATATGGGGCTGGGGTCTGGCATGCCTGTTTCGGTGGTGGGTTACGCGCCGCTGCGCGACCCTTTGGCTCTGCGCTGCGCAGAAGTGACCATCGCACTACGCCGCAGGGAGGCTGGCGCCATCATGGTGCAGACGTCTGCATCTGGTCGTAATTAGTCAAGTTTTCAACGTCGTGCTGTTGTTTTGCCAGCGCTTTGCCTGATAGCAGAGCGCTGTTTTTTTGTAGAACAGGTTATTTATTTGAACGACAGCGCATTCAGGCGTCATTGCTCGTACAGCACTGCAGACGTGTAAATCCTTTTGGAGGAACAAAGCTTGGTACGGAAGCTTTGTTACGCGGCATTTTGTTCATATACGCTGGTGCGGTTGCGCCCTGCCGCCTTGGCGGCATAGAGGGCCGAATCTGTCTGACGCACAAGAAGCTGGCTTTCGTCCTCCTGCCCAACGGCAGGGCTAATACTGCTCACCCCAAGGCTTACCGTCACCAAACTGCCCACAGGCGAATTAGGGTGGGGCAACTGTTCACGCGCCACCTCTGCATGCACTCGGGCGGCTACTCCCTGAGCCGTTGGCGCATCCGCACCGGGCAGCAGCAGGGCAAATTCCTCTCCACCGTATCGGGCGCAAACATCTGTGGAGCGGGCCGCCCTGCTCATGGCGGCGGCTACGCGGCGCAGGCATTCGTCCCCGGCCTGGTGGCCCAGGCTGTCATTGTATCGCTTGAAGGTATCCACATCGAGCATGATGAGCGCCAGCGGTGTGCCGTTTTGCAGCGCCTGACGCCACAAGGCCCGCAGTTTTTCGTCAAAGGCGCGCCGGTTGCCCACGCCGGTGAGGCCATCCACCAGCGACATTTTTTGAAAATGATCATGCTCTGAGGCCAGCTTTTGTGAGCGCACCGTGGCAAGTGAAAGATACGTGCCGAGATTTTCAAGCGCTGACGAAATGTTGCGCAGTTCGGCTATGAAACTACGCTTTGGGGGTTGGCTGGCAGAGCCGCTGCCCAGTTGGTTGAGAAAGGCCATAATGCCTTGCAGGGGGCGCGCAAGGTGCAGTTTCAGCAGGCCAAACAGCAGAGCCAGCCCGGCCCCCAGCAACAAAAAACCCATGAGGAGCCGATTTTCAAAATCATGCGCCAGGGCAGCCGTGCGCCGTAGTTGCAGCAACATTTCATCTGACACGGGCGGCTGGTTTGCCATGTCCCCTATGGCGGTAGAAAGCTCCGCCAGCGCAGCAGCGGTCTCTGGCGTTGAAGGATTTGCGGTTGCCGCCACGGCGGCCTCTGCCTCGCGCAGGCGTTCAAGGTTGCGGCTATCGGCCTTTTTGTCGCTATCCGCCAGGGCCATAAATAGCCCGTAGGTTCTGGTGCCGGATACGCTGACCTCGCGCGCCATGCTCATAAAATAGAAAAAACTGACTGTAAAAAGCAGCACCATAATTGTAAGGCCCAAGGCAAGATACGCGCGTATGCCTATGCTGGTTACGCGCCCTGTGCGTCTGGTCATTTATGCGTCCATCCAGAAAAAACGGTAGGTCTGATACACGCCCACAGCCATGCCAAAGGCCAGCAGGGTGTTAAAGGCAATGCTGAAGGCCACCCATTTCCAGCTTCCCGATTCCTGACGGATAACAACCAGGGTAACAAAGCAGGGGGCGTACAGCATGACAAAAATCAACAGGGCAAGCGCCGTACCCTGATTCCACGTGGGGTCGCCGCGCAGCAGCTCCGCCAGGGATACGGGGTCATCCGGGTTTTGCGCGCCAAGGGCATAGGCAGTGCCAAGTGTGGAAATAATGGCTTCTTTGGCGGCAATGCCCCCGATGAGGGCCACATCGGTGCGCCAGCTAAAGCCCGCATGCACTGTGATGCCCTCAAGCCATGTCCCCAGCCTGCCAGCCAGGGTATGCCGCAGACGTTCAGCATCCTGTTCTTCCTGAATTTTTACGAGGCATTCTTCCTGTTGGGCGCGCATTTCAGGTGTAAGGTCTTTGCTCTCAAGGTTCGCGCTCAGGCGGGCGATTTCGTTTTCAAACGGCAGGGCAGTTTGCGGATCAAGCGCCGGAAAGGTCATGGCGGCCCAAATGAGCATGGACAAGGGCACGAGTACGGTGCCCGCCTTTTTAAGATACATCCATGTGCGTTCCCAGCAGTGTGTGCAAATGCCGCGCAGGGTAGGCATACGGTAGGGGGGCATTTCCATGACCAGGGGCGTGGCCTCGCCCCGCAGTACGGTTTTGCGCAGCAGCAAGGCCACGCAAAAGGCCAGCACCCACGAAAGCATTATGATGGCAAACATCATGTTGGCTGCGTTGTGGGGAAAAAACGTGCTTACCAGCAGCAGGTACACGGGCAGTTTTGCCCCGCAGGCCATGTAGGGCAGGGTGAGCATGGTAGCCAGTTTTTCTTTGGGGCTGCGCATGGTGCGGGTTGCCATAACTCCAGGTATGGCGCACCCCCCGGCAATGCCGCCAGAAATGATGTAGGGCATTACCGATGCCCCATGCAGGCCGAAAAACTGGAATACACGGTCAGCAATGTAAGCCATGCGCGCCATGTAGCCGCTGTCTTCCACAATGGCGATAAGTGCAAACATGATAAGCACCAGCGGCACAAAGCTGAGTACCCCGCCAACGCCCGCAATTACGCCATCTACCAGCAAGGAGGAGAGCAGCCCTTCGGGCAGGGTGGCGCTTACAGTGCCAGCCAGGGAGCTAAAAGCGTTTTCGAGCCAGCCCTGGGGGTAGGAGCCAAGAACGATGGTTATCTGAAACATGGCGTAAAGCACGGCAAGCATGATCAGTGCGCCCCACACGGCATGGGCCAGCACTTTGTCCAGTTTGTCCGAAAAGCTGAGGCGGTGGCTCTCGCCCGTCCTCACAATGCAAGCTGCTGCTACCTGACGCACAAAGGCACTGTGCCCATCGGCGATCAGGCCTTCGGCATCGCGGTCAATGCTGCTCAGTTCTTCCCGTACAAACTGGCATACCCTCACCATGTCGGCAGCAAGATCAGCATCTGCCGCCTGTAACGCCGCGGCTGCCTCCGCATCATCCTGCAGCAGACACAGTGCAAGCCAGCGCGGGGCGCAGTGCGCATAGGGCGAAGCCGCCATGCCAGGGCTTGCCGCAATGCGGTTTTCCATGGTTTGCAGAATGGGGTCGAGCAGGGGGCCGTAGCTGATGTGCAGGGCTGTGCCGTGCTTATGGGGTGCAAAATCCTCGGAGCGTTCAGATACCTGTTTGATGGTTTCGGCGTCCTGTGCGGCCTCTCGAGCCGCTGAGAGCGCCTCGCGCAGGCCATCGCCAGAGGTGCCGACTGTTGGCACGGCAACGGCTCCCATCTGTTCCGCCAAGCGTAAAAAATCGATGCTGATGCCCGCAGCCCGCGCCTCATCCATCATGTTGCAGGCAATGACCACTGGCAAACCCATTTCGCGCAACTGGGCCGTGAGCAGCAACCCTCGCTCAAGGATACCGGCATCCACCACGTTGATAACAGCCTGCACAGCGCCACTCAGCAAAACATTGCGCGCCACGACCTCCTCTGGCGAATAGGCAGAAAGCGAATATGCGCCGGGCAGATCCACAAGAATAATCTTTTGCCCTTCGTGGCGGATAATGCCCTCTTTTTTTTCAACGGTTACGCCGCTGTAGTTACCCACATGTTGTCGGGAACCGGTGAGAGCATTAAAAACCGTTGTCTTCCCGCAGTTGGGGTTGCCTGCGATAGCCAGACGCAGCGAATAGGCCAGCCCCCCAATGAGCGTGCGTGCATTTGTGGCACGCTCCCCAACGGGAACGGGAATAGAATCGGACATGCAGTGCGCTCCTGTGATCGCCACACCGGAATGCCGGGCTGGCCTCTTTTGAATGGAATTGAAATCTATTTTCAAATAAGAGCGAAGTCAAGCCAATCTTGGCGTAAACCGCGGTGTTATTGGGGGTGTATTGACTTGCGCCGTACAAAGAATATTATATGTATATACATGAAGATGTGGAGCACTCATGCAACTGCCTTGCCTTTTCCTCCAAGTCCGCAAAGCGGATCGCCAACTCAATAAACTTTATGGAAAATGCCTGACGCGAAACGCCATGCGCATTACCCAGTATGGTTTGTTGCGGGCCATTGCGGGCCTTGAGGAGCCGTCCATAACGGAGATAGGCAGGGTCTTGGGGCTTGACCAGACAACCGTGACCAGGAATGTGGAAAAGTTGGAAAAATTGGCTCTGGTTGAGAGTGTGCAGGCATCGGCAGATTCACGAAAAAAAATGGTGAGGCTGACAACCCTTGGTGTGG
>QKDT01000203.1 GCA_003251995.1 Desulfovibrio desulfuricans | reverse complement strand
CCTGCTGCCTTGGCAGCTAGCATGCATTTTGCCAGCACGCAGTTGGGGGCACAAGTCAGCAGCGCATGTCGCGCGCCTCAGGCAGCGGCCTAAGAGGCCTTGTCGCCCCCGGCCTGAGCCTTGGACGCAGCCTCGGGGCTGTCGGCCTTGTCGCCAAACAGCAGCACCGGCTCCTTGCCCTTGTCGATAACAGCCTGGTTGATCAGGCATTCGCGCACATTGGGCAGAGAGGGTAGCTTGAACATGATATCGAGCATGGTGCGCTCCATCACGTTGCGCAAGCCGCGAGCGCCCGTTTTACGTTCAATGGCCTTGGTGGCAATGGCCTTGAGGGCATTGGGCGTGAAACGCAGCTCGACATTCTCAAGCTCGAACAGCTTCTGGTACTGGCGCACCAGCGCGTTCTTGGGTTCGGTGAGAATGCGCACCAGGTCTGGCTCGTCCAGCTCGTCCACATGGGTGATGATCGGGATACGGCCCACAAATTCGGGGATAAGGCCAAATTTGACCAGATCCTGCGGGTGTACCCTGTCGAGCAGTTCACCAAGGGGCACTTCTTTGCTGGCACGCACCTTGGCGCCAAAGCCCATGGCGCTGCCGCTCATGCGACCGCCCACGATTTTGTCCAACCCCACAAAGGCGCCGCCCACGATGAACAGGATGTTGCTCGTGTTCATGCGGATAAATTCCTGCTGGGGGTGCTTGCGCCCGCCCTTGGGAGGAATATTGGCCTCTGTGCCTTCAATGATCTTGAGCAGGGCCTGCTGCACGCCTTCGCCAGAAACATCGCGCGTGATCGAGGGGCCGTCGCCCTTACGCGAAATCTTGTCGATTTCGTCGATATAAATGATGCCCTTGCTGGCGGCTTCCAGATCGTAATCCGCATTCTGGAGCAGTTGCACCAAAATGTTTTCTACGTCTTCGCCCACATACCCGGCTTCTGTAAGGGTTGTGGCGTCGGCAATGGCAAAGGGCACGCGCAGAACGCGGGCCAAAGTTTTGGCAAGCAAGGTTTTACCGCTGCCAGAGGGCCCCACAAGGAGGATGTTGCTTTTTTCAAGCTCAACCTCGTCACCCAGGGCGCTGGCGTAAAACACGCGCTTGTAGTGGTTGTGTACCGCTACAGAAAGGATCTTCTTGGCTTCGTTTTGTCCAATGACATACTGGTCAAGACGATCCTTGATTTCCTGAGGCGAAAGAAGGCGTTCTTCGCTTTGGGGGCTTTCCATCTGGTCGCGGGCGATAATTTCGTTGCAGGCCTTGATGCACTTGTCGCAAATGCTGGCACCGTCCTGCACGATGAGATTGCGAACCTCAAGCTCGGTGCGCCCGCAAAAGGAGCAGCGCAGGGGTTCGCTCACTGTAGGTTTATCGTTCTTGGCCATATTACTCGCTCTTTTCCTGAGCCATTTCATTGCGCGATACAAGCACGCGGTCAATGATGCCGAGTTCCTTGGCTTCCTCAGGAGTCAAAAAGTTATCGCGTTCGGTAGCTTTGACAATATCCTTATAGGGGCGGCCCGTATTGTCTGCCAGCATGCGGTTGAGGCGTTCTTTAAGACGCAGCACCTCGCGTGCGTGGATTTCAATATCTGTGGCCTGACCCTGAAAACCGCCAGAGGGCTGGTGGATCATAATCTGACTGTTAGGCAAAGCAAAACGCATGCCAGGCTTGCCTGCTGCCAGCAAAAACGCCCCCATGCTGGCGGCGCGACCCATGCACACCGTAGCCACCGGCGAGGTGATAAAGCGCAGGGTGTCATAAATGGCAAGCCCGGCGGTAACTGAGCCGCCGGGAGAGTTGATGTAAAGGTAGATCTCTTTTTCCGGATCTTGCGACTCAAGAAACAGCAACTGGGCGCAGATGAGGGAAGCAACGGTATCGTTGACCTCGGAGCCGAGCAAAACAATGCGGTCCTTGAGCAGACGCGAATAGATATCATAGGCTCGCTCAGAGCGGCCGGTGGTTTCAATAACCATGGGGACAAGCGACATATGAGCCTCTTGGCGCGGCTTGTGGGCCGGTTGTGCGCGGTGTTAGCGCAAAATAAACCAAAAGGCGGCCTTAAGGCCGCCTCCCTTATACTTAGTTAGTCCTGAGCGCTGGCGGGTGCGCCCGGCGCGGCGTCGCCTTCGGCTGCTGGCGCCTTGGGTTCCACTTCGGTCACCTTGGACTTGGCGTAGATCAGATCCATGGCCTTGTCAGCCAGCATGCGGTCACGCAGCACAAAGATCATGCCCGAGCGTTCATAACTTTCGCGCAGGGTCTTGAAGTCTTCGCCAGTGCGCATGCTCATCTGGTAAATCTGAGTGTTGACCTCATTGTCGGTAACGTCAAGACCTTCTTTTTTGGCAATGCTCAGCAGCAGAACCTGCGAACGGGCCAATTCGTCAGCCTGGGGCTGCACGTCGGCGCGCAGTTCTTCCATGCTCTTGCCCAAAGAATCAAGGCTGCGGCCCTGGCGCTCAATGCGGGCAGCCATGTCGCCCAGCAGGGTGCGCACCTGGGTGTCAACAAGGGTGGGCGGCAGCTCGAACTCGACCATCTTGAGCAGACGGTCAAGCAGGATCTTCTGCGCGGCGCTCTTGTTGAGGTTGGCGCGGCTCTGGGTGTAGCTGCCGGTGATGGCTTCGCGCAGCTTGTCCACGCTTTCAAGGCCAACGGTCTTGGCAAGCTCGTCGTTCAGTTCGGGCAGCTTGCGTTCCTTGATGGCGTGAACCCTGATCTTCATGGTCACGGTCTTGCCAGCAAGGTCTTTGGCAAGAAAATCTTCGGGGAAGGTGATCTGGCCTTCGCCTTCTTCGCCGTAGTGGATGGTCTTGACCAGGGCTTCAAAGTCTTCCAGCGCCTGACGTTCACCAAGGGCCAGGTCAAAGCTTTCGGCCTTTACGCCTTCGAGCGGTTCGCCGTTTTCAAAAGCGGCAAAGTCGATGGTGGCAACCTGACCGTCAACAGCGGGGCCGGTGCCTTCAACTGGCACAAGCTCGGCGCGGTCGCGGCGGATGCGGTCGATAACTTCCTGCACTTCCTTTTCGTCCACAACCACTTTTTCCTGGTCAACTTCCATACCTTCATAGGCAGGCAGCTTGAAAGTGGGCAGCATTTCAAATTCAATGCTGTACTGGTAGCCCTGACCGCGTTCAAAGGTGCCCTTGGCATCCACGTCAACGCCCGCAAGAGGGGAAACGTCAAGCTTCTGCATGACTTCGTTGATATGGACGTTGACCAGATCCTGACGGGCTTCTTCGTAGATCTTGTCGCGGAAACGCTGCTCGATGACCGACGCCGGAACCTTACCCTTGCGGAATCCGTCCAGCTGCACCGATGTTTTGTACAGCGCCACGGCGCCCATGATGGCTGCTTCCACTTCCTGGGCTTCGGTGGTGATGACGACCTTTTTTCTTACCGGCGAAATGTCTTCTGCGCTATATTCCACGAGGGACTCCTTTTCTTGGTGAGGTAGATGGTGCGAGAGGGGGGACTTGAACCCCCATACCATAGGTGCTGGATTCTAAGTCCAGTGCGTCTACCAATTCCGCCACTCTCGCAAAGCGTGTTTCCATAGCACACTTGCAAGTGGGCTGCAAGCCGTGCGGCGCGCCTGTTGCCAGACGCTGAGCCGGGCGGAGAGGGCGTTAACCGAAAATCTCCGCTTTACATAAGTCGTAATACCGTTACGGCAAGCCATAATTTAAAAAAAAATGATCAAAATGGCTATCTCAAGCATGCCTTGGCATGATCGCCCCATGTAAAAGGGCTGGCATTCATTATCCGCAGGGTGGCCTTGGGGCAATTTGCGCTGGGCATGCTCTCGGCAAAAATCTTTTCTTACAGTTTGTTAGCGTAGCACCAGCGCCGCGCCATCTGCCCTTGGGGCTATAACCTCGCCCACCTCGCAGGCCAGATCGCCCCCTGCCAGCAGCATTTGGCAGGCTTGCGTCACTTGTTCCTGCGGCACAGCCAGCAGCAGCCCGCCCGATGTCTGCGCGTCAAAGGCGAGGCTTGTCAGCGCTTCGTCCACGCCATCCTCAACATGGGTGGAGCAGGCCCAGTATTTTCTGTTAAGGTGGCTGCCAGCGGGGATAAGCCCGTCGCGCGCGTATTCTATGGCGTGCGGCATAAGGGGCAGGGCCTCGGCGTGCAATACCACGGTAACATTTGAGGCAAGGGCCATTTCTAGGGCATGACCACCAAGGCCAAAGCCCGTTATATCCGTGGCGGCGGCTATTTTAAGGTCGCGCACAACGGCCCCTGCCACGCTGTTGAGGCGTGAGCACCAGCGTGTGACTTCCGCCTCGCTTTCCTCTGCGCCGTCCCAACGGGCCTTTACCGCGGTGGCGAGCACACCTGTTCCCAGCGGTTTGGTGAGCAGTAGTTTTTGCCCCGGCTTCAAGCCATCGTTGCGCGCCATGTGCGCGGGGTCGATAATGCCCGTAACCGCCAAGCCGTATTTGAGTTCCTCATCCTGTACGGTATGTCCGCCAGCCAGCACGGCCCCGGCCTCGTTCATGGCATCCAGGCCGCCGCGCAAAATATTTTCCAGTATGTGCTGGGGGTCGTCTTCTGCCAGCGCCTGCGGGAAAAAGGCCACGTTCATGGCGCTCCACGGCTGCCCACCCATGGCGTACACATCCGAGAGCGCGTTGGCGGCGGCAATGCGACCAAAGGCAAAAGCATCGTTGACGATGGGCGCAAGAATATCCACGGTCTGTACCAGGGCACAGCCAGGGGGAACGGTCAGCACAACGGCGTCTTCATTCCGGGCGCGACCTGCCAAGACCCTGGCCTCAAGGTCGGGGCGCGTATCAGACGGCAGACCGCGTAAAAGTCGCTCCAGGGCCCCTGGAGCCAGCTTGGCGGCTCAACCGGCCGCGCGGGCTTTTTCCAGCAGTTTCATGCTGCGCTCCCTGGTAGTGTAGTGTTCATCTGCCAAGTATGCCTTCTTGAATGCAAAAGGTCAAAACTCCAAGTATTGACGACAGTATCATAATGATGTGCAATGCCATCAGTGTGAAAAGGGCTTGCCGCCGGTGCAGGGCTGACAAAATTGAGGAGATAACCATGATTGCGCGCCGTAATTACGATTCCCTTCATTTGCTGCAGGTGTTGGTTCTGACCCTGGGGGTGCTGCTGCCCATGCAATCCCCGGCTGCCGTGCGCGAGGGCTTTGTACATGTAACAGACATGTGCGAAAATGTTATTTTGGAAATACGCTATTTTTCTTCCTACAACTTTGTGGGCAAGCGTATCGATGGCTACCTTGCGCCGCAGGCGATTTTAACCGAACCAGCGGCAAAGGCCCTGTGCAAAGCCGCCTCTGCTGCGGAAAAAGAGGGTTATACCCTAAAAATTTTTGATGCCTATCGTCCCCAGGCGGCTGTGGATCATTTTGTGCGGTGGGGCATGAATGCCTCAGATATCAGCATGAAGCCTATTTTTTATCCGCAGGTTGATAAGGCACGGGTTTTTGACATGGGCTATGTTGCCACACGCTCCGGGCATTCACGCGGCAGCACGGTTGACCTGACCCTTGTGGACAGGCTGAGCGGCAAAGAGCTGGATATGGGTACCCCCTTTGACTTTTTTGGTGCGGCCTCACACCACGGCGCCAAGGGTATAAGCCCCCAGCAAGAGGCCAACAGGGCCATTTTGCTTGGCCTTATGCAAAATGCGGGGTTTAAGCGCTATGAGGAGGAGTGGTGGCACTACACGCTGAAAAACGAGCCGCATCCCGACACCTACTTTAATTTTGCAGTCGAATAGGGCTGCCATGCGTTGAGAATATTGGGGCGAGTGAATAGGCAGTTTGCCACAGTCACGGCAATTTTTCCTTTCCATGCATAACGTTGCAGCGTAGCATCCTGCGGAATGTTCCTCGAAAGGATGCGCCGTGAAAATTGTTGTTTGCGCCAAGAAAGATCTTGCAGGATGTGTCGCCCTTAATAGATTGCTGGCAGGCATTGCACCAAAACACGATGTTTTTGTGGTGCTTTCTGATTACGTGCTGGACGCGGAATGTAGCAATGACTACGCGGCAAACCTTGTTGCCCACGAGCGGGCCATGGTGCTTGAGCATATTCTGCCCTGGTTGGAAGCCCGCTTTCCCCAAGGCAATGCGGCACCATGCCAGACATATCTGGGCCTGAAAAAACGTTATGGCATTGATATGGAGCTGTGGGGGCCCATGCGGTCATCCACTGCGCGTCAGGCCATGCGTGAACTTGCGCCAGATGTTGTTATATCCTGCCGTTATGATTACGTTATCCCAGATGAAGTCATTAATATGCCCAGGCTTGGCACCTACGGCATGCACCCTGGCGCGCTACCCGACCTGCAAGGTCTTTGCAGCCCCTTTCGGGCTATGGAACAGGGCGATGCGCGCTCTGGCTGCACGCTTTTTCACCTTGATGCCGGGCTGGATACCGGCCCCATAGTGGAAATCGGTTGGTGGCCCATCAATTACAAGCGCTCTCTGCTGTGGAATTTTGTCCATACCTACTTTGCCGGTATTGACGCCTTGTTGCGCCACCTGCCCATACTGGAGGCCGAGCGCAAGCTGACAACCCATGTGCAGAGCTGCGAAGG
>QKDT01000373.1 GCA_003251995.1 Desulfovibrio desulfuricans | reverse complement strand
AGTGGACAGATGGGCAGACCCTCTGCACCGTGCTTGACGCAAGAGCCTTGAGCGAAACAGCGCACAACACAAACTGCGCGGAGCAACAGCGCCTTTGCGGTGGAATGCTCCATCTGCTTTCGCTGTTTACCGCCAGAGAACTGACCGGAACAAAATGGCAATGGGCTACATTGACCAAGGGGGCCGCGCGCACTGTGCTGCATCCGGCCCAGGCCACCTATTGGGGGATGAACCGTGTTGTGTCCATGGGGCACCCGGAACTGGGGCTGCGCCAGTTTGACCTTGCCGATGCGTCAGCCGAAACCATAAGCACTCTATTTGATCTGCTTGAAAGCGGAGAATCTGAAGAGCTCAACGCCATCGATGGGGGGCAGTGGCTGGTGCCAAGGCTTGAGCGCCGTGCTATTGTGGACCTTCCCCAATGCGGTAAAACGCCAGACACAGATGGCTGGCAGGTTATTGTGGGAGGTCTGGGCGGCATAGGAATGACCTTGGCCAGGGAGCTGGTTTCCCAGGGGTTTCTGCGCATAGCGTTGTTCAGCCGCCGCGCGCCTAGCCCGGAAGAACTGCAAGCGATTGCAGAGATAGAAAAAACCGGCGCAATGGGGGCAAGTCTTGTTTGCGTTCAGGCCGACGTGACGGACTACTCCGCGCTTGAACAGGCATCTGCACATCTGGAATCACAGGCCGCAATACGCGCAATATACCACTGCGCCGTGGTCAAGCGCGTCAGCAGTGCGGATGAACGCGATCCCTGGCCCGCCTTCTGGCAGATTATGGCTCCAAAGGTTCTTGGGGCATGGAATCTCCACCGTCTTTCCGAGGAGCGCAAACTGACGCTGGACAGGATGGTGTTCTTTTCCTCCTCGGTCAGTATTGCTCCGCCGTACAGCTTGCCTCATTATGTTGCCGCCAATACCTATCTGGACGCACTTGCCCACTGGCGGCGCAATCAGGGGTTGCCCGCGCTTTCCATCAGTTGGGGGGCGTGGAAGGACATCGGCACGGTTTCCGATCCTGCCCAGGCTGACCACCTGCGCAACGGCGGGCTATACGGGTTTTCACCCGCTGAAGGCATGGCTCTGCTGAACGCTGTTCTTGGCAGAGATACGGCGCATCTGGCGGTGATGAAGGTCGATTGGTCACGTCTGCTCAGGCAGTACGGGGAGCGCGTTCCTGCCTATTTTTCCCGATTTTGCGGCAGGGGGGCGGCGCAATCGGTCGTGCCCGCCGAGCATGGCGTCAATACGGTCAGCCCAGTTGCGGAGCGGTCACACATCCTCTCATCTCTGCGAAGCGCCAACGGAGAAAACGAACGGCGCTCCATGCTGGAAGCGTGGCTTAAAGAGCGTTTTGCCGCACTGCTGAAGACAGGAGCGGAATCCATTGACCGCACCGCAAGCCTCTTTGATCTGGGTATAGACTCCCTGATGTTCATAGAGATGACAGATGGGCTTGAGAAAGACCTGGATATCAAGATTTCGCCAAGCAGCCTGCTTCAGAATTTCACTGTTGAAAACATTGCTGCCAAGTTGCTGCCAGACCTGAAACTGGGGAACAGTACCGCAAAATCGCTTGCAGATCTGTTTATTCCAGAGCCGCACAAGAGGTACGAACCTTTCAGTCTGACGGACGTGCAGCGGGCCTACTGGATTGGTCGCCGTCAGGAAATGGCCTTGGGCAATACCGCCTGCCAGGGATACATTGAATTTGATTGCGAAAATCTTGATGTGGAGCGGCTCCAAAACGCATGGCTGCGGCTGATAGCCCGACACGACACCCTGAGAACCATTATTGGCGAGGACGGCTTGCAGCGGGTGCTTGAACATGCGCCGGATTTCAGTATTACGGCGCATGACCTGACGGGCCTGACTGACGCTGAGCGGGATGATGCGCTGGCGGGCATACGCGGCAGGCTTTCGCACAAGGTGCATGATCCCATGCAGTGGCCTCTGTTTGATGTGGAGGTTTCGTTGCTGCCTGGCAGCATGCGGCGTTTGCATGTGCTTTTGGACAATGTGGTGATGGATGGAAGGAGCATCAGTATCCTTCTGGCAGAATGGGCGGCTTTGTACCATAACCCCGATCACCCCCTGCCGTCGGAAGAAATCTCCTTCCGTGACTATATTTCCGCGCTGGAGCGCTACCGTAAAACAGATGCCTACCAGCAGGCAGAAGCCTATTGGGAAGCGGAGGCAAAACTGTTGCCGCCTGCCCCGGAACTGCCGCTGGCAAAACAGCCAGAATGCATAGAAAAACCCAGGTTTGCCAGGCATGACTACCGGATGGCTCCAGACTTGTGGCAAGCTCTCAAAGCTACCGCAGGGCGGCATGGGGTAACATTTTCTTCTGTGCTGCTCACGGCCTATGCGGATGTTCTGGGCCTTTGGAGCCGGTCTTCCAGTTTGACTGTCAACGCCCCTGTGTTCACCCGTCTGCCGTTCCACCGCGCTGTGAACAACGTGCTTGGCGAGTTTACATCAAGTATATTGGTGCGTTGCGAAGCAGGTCGGGGTATGCCCTTTGCCGACAAGGTCAAGGCTGTGCAGCAACGTGTTTTTGACGGGCTGAAATTCTGCCAGGTCAGCGGCGTTGAGGTCATGCGGCGTAAAATACGTGACGGAGCTTCCTCACGGTCTGTGCGGATGCCTGTTGTTTTTACCAGCACATTTGGCCTCGCAAAAAAGGCGGATACCGGTTTTGCGTCGTCCATCGAGGGATTTTCTTCTCTCGGGCGGGAAGTCTTTAATATCAGCCAAACACCACAAGTTTGGATAGACAACCATGTGCATGACCGTGATGGAACACTAAGCATTTACTGGGATGTGGTGGAAGAACTGTTTCCGGCTGGAATGATAGCCAGCATGTTTGCGGCCTATTGCGGCACACTTGAACGCCTGGCCAAAGACGATGCTGCCTGGATGGACGATGTGCCCGCAGAATTCGAGGTGAAGGTGGAGCAGCCTTTGCCGCTGAAAGAAAAAGCGCAATTGCTGCATGCTGGCTTTGTTCGCAATGCCGCTCAATATCCTGACCACACAGCTGTTATTGATGCGGACAGGGTGATGACCTACGGCGAACTTTTCAGGGAAGCAGCCACGCTGGCGGGGAGGATTGGCGCCCTGATTGCTCCAAAGAATCACGAAATCCCTCTCGTGGCAGTGGCCTTGCCAAGAGGACATCAGCAGGCAGTGGCGGTGCTGGCGGTGCTTTTTGCCGGTGCGGCTTATGTTCCCATTGACCCAGATTGGCCGTTGCCGCGCCGTAAGGCCGTGCTTGACGAAGCAAGGCCCGCTTGCGTGGTGACCGCGGTGGGAGAAGACACAGAGAACTGGAATAGCCTGCCCATTTGCAAGATTTTTGACCATGCTACCGAAAACGGCGACCAGACTAAAGCTCCGGACAGTTTTTTGCGCACGGATCCCGGTTCGCTTGCATACGTTATATTTACATCTGGTACCACGGGAGTGCCCAAGGGCGTCATGATGAGCCATGCCGCCGCCATGGTGACCATCGATGAAATCAACAGGCGGTTTTGCGTCACAGAGCGCGACCGGGTGCTTGCCCTGTCGGCACTGACCTTTGACCTCTCCGTGTATGATTTCTTTGGCATATGGGCTGCCGGAGGGGCGGCGGTGATGCCGCCCGAATCCTCAATTCGTCGTCCCGATGCCTGGCGTGTTCTTATGGAACAGCACGGCGTCACTGTGTGGAATTCCGTACCCATGTTCTGGCAGATGCTGCTAGAATCTGGCGAAATACCCCAAACTCCACCAAGGCTGGCCCTTTTGAGCGGCGACAGCATCCCTGTAGGTCTGCCTGCCGAAAGCGCAAGGCAGTTTCCGACCACGCATATGGTCAGCCTGGGAGGAGCTACTGAGGCCGGCATCTGGTCAATCTGCCACGAAATGGCTCAAGACGACCCGCAGCCGGGCTGGCAGAGCATCCCATACGGCAAGGCCCTTGCCGGGCAGAGTTTTCAGGTGCGGCATGAGGATATGCGTATATGCCCTGAACATGTGGCTGGAGAACTCTATATCGGCGGCGCAGCACTGGCCCTTGGGTATCTGCATAATCCGGAGCTCACAGCCTCAAGGTTCGTCCATTCGCCGTCAGGCGGGGAGCGGCTCTATAAAACAGGCGATATGGGCGTCAGGCATGCCGATGGAGCTATCGAGTTTCTTGGTCGTCTGGACACGCAGGTTAAAGTGGGCGGATTCCGCATCGAACTCGGCGATGTGGAGGCCGCTCTGACCGCCTTGCCGGATGTGGCGCTCTGCGCGGCTGTGCTGGCAGTGTCGGGACAACTGGCAGCCTTTGTGGTTCCATCCAACACGCCCATCGCACCAACTGCGGAGGCTCTGCAAAAGGCGCTTGGGGAAACACTTCCCCGGTACATGGTGCCCGCGCTCATCAGGGTTGTTGATCGAATGCCCCTCACCCCCAATGGAAAAATAGACCGGCGCGCGCTTGCGGAACTCGCCGGGCAGGCGGTTGCCCATACGCAGGGCTCCGTTCCTTCTTCAACGTTCTCGTATTCTTCTTCCGAAGCAATGCTCTGCGATGTCTGGCGTGAAGTGCTGGGCGTGCCTGTTGCCCCTGTGGACAATGTTTTCGCCCTAGGTGCGGATTCTCTTGGCGCGGTGAGAGCCGAAGCCCTGGTAAAAAAGCGGTACGGTCTGAAACTCCCCTTGCAGACAGTGTTTGACCACCCGGTTGTCAGCGAAATGGCTAATTGTCTGGACAAGTCTCTATTGCCGAATGTGGACACTCTGCGTCCTTCGGCATCTTCAGACGTGCTGTTTTGTCTTGGTGATGCGGTGACGGATGGAAACAGCTTCCACGATTTCGCACGTTACTGGTCGCTGGGCAGCGTTAAAACAGTATCTGTGATGCCTATGAAAAATGACACCCTTGAAACCGTTATTACGCGGTTGTGCCACCATATCTCGCTTGCGCAGCCACAAGGTGCGGTGAGGGTGGCGGGGTATTGCGCGGGGGGGCTGCTGGCCTGGCTGGTTGCGGAACACCTGCAGGAAATGGGGCGCGTGGTGGACAGGCTTGTTCTGATTGACTGCATGCCTCTTCCGTCTGGCATCCATAATGATGCTGGGGTGCTGGAAGGAATTGTTCTGGGTATGGCTGGGCGTACCTCGCCTGAACTGCTGGAAAACCTTGGCGGTCTGTGCGCCTTGCTTGAGGGTGTGGAGTATAAAAAAACTCATGTTCCCTGCGCCTTTGTGGAAAGTCAGGAAATAGTGGGGCAGGGCCAGGGGCTAGAGTTTTGGCATTGCAGGGCAGAGCGGTTCCACAAAATTTCTTCACCTGGAACACACGCCAACTGCCTGAAGCGCAAACAGCTTTTGATGTGGCTTGGAGAGTTTGTCGACTGGTTTGAAACAGCGGGGGAGGCGCAGCATGTCTGAGTTGAGCCCCTGGCTTATCTTTGATCGTTTGCCGGATCCGGATGACCTGATTCTTTTCTGCCTGCACTTCGCAGGAGGACAGGCGGCTGTTTTTCGGCAGTGGCAGGAAAATGCGCCCCAAGGCACGGCTATTTGCCGGGTGCAGTTGCCCGGGCACGGTACGCGCATGAATGAGCCGCTCCTGTCGGACATGGAATCTGTGCTGGAAGGCTTGCTGCATGCGTCCAGCCCCTGGCTTGGTCAGCAGTTTGCGTTTTTCGGACATTCCATGGGCGGTACTATCGCCGCAGAATGGGCCATTCGGCTTCAGGATGAATGCATGCCTTTGCCGCAGTGCCTTTTTATCAGCGCCTCGGAGCCTGCGCACAGGCACTGGTGGCCTCCGTGCAGCGATTTGCCAACAGATGCGTTCAGATCGTTCATTTTCAGCAATGGGGGCATCCCGCGCGAAGTCATGGAGCATGAGGAACTTATGGAAATATTCGAGCCCATTCTCCGTGCGGACTACGCCCTGCTTGAAAGCTGGGCTCCAAAACCAGTGCGTTCCATCCATGTTCCCATCGTGGCCTTTGCCGGTATGGATGACACCGTGGTTCCACAACAGGTGGTGTGCGAGTGGAAGCGCTTTGCGGCTTCTGCATGGGAAATGCGGCATATACCGGGCGGACATTTTTTTATTCAGACACATGCGGAGCTGGTGATGTCCAGCACTTTTGACTGCCTGACAAAATTGAATGAAGGAGCGCTGGAATGAGTATCTTGCAGGCTGAAACGCAATCTGTTTACCGCCATGAAGCGCCCGCAACAATGCGCGCTGTGGTGCTCTACAAGGCGGAAGATGAAAAATTAATGTCCATTGCGGATGAGGATGAAAGGCTGAGAGCCGCAATCCATGTTGAACATGATGTCCCTGTTCCGCAACCCGGCCCGGGCGAGGTGTTGGTTAAGGTTATGGCGGGGGCAATGAACTACAATACCCTTTGGGCATTGCGCAGGCACCCTGTCAGCACCTTTGACCGCTTGGGAAGATTCGCCAAGCTTGACCCTGATGGCGTGCGTCACAACCTGGATTATCAAATCATGGGCAGCGACGGCGCTGGCGTTGTTGTCAGCGTTGGCGATGGGGTAAAAAACTGCCAGCCCGGCGATAACATCGTGATTTTTCCCGTAGTTTTTGACCACCA
>QKDT01000333.1 GCA_003251995.1 Desulfovibrio desulfuricans | reverse complement strand
GACCACAGGATATACCCAAAAAATCCTGGCATGCGCACACCCTGATCTTCTGCAATGGCCCGCACCATAAAGTTTGGCGCATTGCCAATATAGCTGCACGCTCCCATAAAGACCGCCCCGGCAGAAATGGCTGCCAGAGTTTCAGGCATTTGGTGCATGAGCGTTTGCGCATCGCCGCCCGCTGTATTGAAAAATACCATGTAGGTTGGCGCGTTATCCAGAAAGCTGGAAAGAATGCCCGTAAGCCAGAAATACATGGCATTGACGGGCTGCCCGTCGCGGGAAACAAGCTCCACCAATGGGGCTAGCGCGCCGGAGGTGCCAGCCTTGAGAATTGCCATGGCGGGGATCATGCTGACAAAGATGCCAAAAAATAGTTGGGCCACTTCTTCAATGGGGCCCCACGAAAAACCGTTCAATTCCCGGCATCTGCGGCTGGTGTAGCGCATGGATAGCCCCGCCAGACACAACAATGCGGCATCGCGCAGCACATTTTGCCCTTCCACGGGCACGCCGCCGATGATGGCGATAGTCCCAAGGGGGAACAGGCCAGAGAGCAGCACAGCAAGTACTACACCCAACAGAAACAGCAGGTTGATCTTGCCGTCCAGGCCAAGTTTTTCCTGTTCCAGCTCCTGCGCCGAATTTTCCGTAGCGCCTTCAGCTATGTCGGCGGGATGTGTTGGCGGCAGGGGGCGGCCTTCCTTGTTGAAAAGCAGCATATCCAGCACAAAATAGATCGCCAGCAAGGCAACGGAAAGGCACAGGGTTTTTAAAAACAGGTGCGAGGTCGTCCAGAAAAAATCCACGCCCTTAAGAAAACCCAAAAACAGCGGCGGGTCGCCGAGCGGCGAGAGGGAGCCGCCAATGTTCGCCACCAAAAAAATAAAGAATACCACTGAATGCACACGGTATTTGCGGTGCGCATTGGCCCGTAGCAAGGGGCGCACAAGCAGCATGGCTGCCCCGGTAGTGCCCATCCAGCTTGCCAGCACTGTTCCAACGGTCAGAATTCCCAGATTGACCTGCGGGGTGCCCACGAGCGAGCCTTTCAGGCGCACGCCCCCGGCAACCGTGTACAGCGAGAAGAGAAGGATAAGAAATGGCAGATAATCCAGCAGGATGCTGTGGCAGAATTCATAAAACGTTACACCGGGGCCATAGACAGCCATGCACGGAATAATAAAGGTCAGCGCCCAGAAAATGGATATCTTGCCCCGATGGTGTTCCCAAAAGGTGTGAGCCGTGAGCGGCATGATTGCAATGGAAAGCAACATGCCTGCAAAGGGGATAATCCACCATACAGAAAGGGAACCGGGAACAGAAAGATGATCGGCGGCAGCAAGGGCCGCACTGGGGGTGAGCAGAAGAAAGCTCAGAGAGTATGCGTAGAGACGGAATGGATTCATGTAGCTCCTGAAAAAATATGATTGGATTGCAGGCCCATAGAGGAAATAGGCCAGGAATGTTGCTACAACAGTACCCTAACGTGGAGAGAGAGTCTATCCGGGCTGATTGGCGCACTTGCCTCAAAGGCCGTTTTCTGCCACACAAAGGCAGCAATTAATCAAAAGGTATTAAGGAATTCGCCATGGCAAAAGAACCCACGGCAAGGCGCAAGGCCCGTTTTCTGGAAGTGCTGAGTCACCGCCAGCCGGATCTCACGCTGGTGCTTGCCAATATTCATGATCCGCACAATGTATCGGCTATTTACCGTTCGTGCGACGCTTTTGGCGTCAGCCAGGTGCATTTGTATTACACCAATACGGCTTTTCCGGCGCTGGGGCGCAAAACTTCGGCCTCTGCCCGCAAGTGGGTGGAAAGCGTGCGGCACAAAACCAGCGAGGCCATGCTTGCCGATTTGCGTGCGCAGGGCATGCAGGTGCTTGCCACCTCGTTTACAGAAAAAGCCCGCCCCATGCGGGACTGGGATTTTACCCGCCCAACAGCGGTCATCATGGGCAACGAACACAGCGGCGTGGAGCCGGAACTGCTGGCAGCCGCCGATGGTGAATTGTACATCCCCATGTATGGCATGATTCAGAGTTTCAACGTGTCTGTAGCCTCTGCCATTATTCTGGCAGAAGCCGCACGTCAGCGCGAGGCAGCAGGCATGTACGCCACCCCCCGCTTTGACGAAACTACCCTTGAAACCCGTCTTGGGGAGTGGTTGGAAAAATAGCGATAGCCCGAATCGGTCGATATCCGACCACGAAAGCCCGGGCCGCCCGCGTGGCGATGCGGGCGATACTTCTGGCTTCCGCACCGTGTAACTATTCCGCCCACGAATAGTCATGAACAACCCCGCTTTGATCTGTCAGGCCTATGCGTTTGCCACGGTTGTGCTGTGGTCCACCGCCTATGTGTACACCAAGGTTGCGCTGGCATTTTTTACGCCGGGGCCGCTGGGCCTGGTGCGGTGCGCGGTAGCCTCGCTGGCTTTTCTTGCCATTCTTCCGGCAATGGGCAAGGGGCGGGGGGGATTTTTTGTTCCGGCTGTTCGGCATCTGCCCCTGTTTGCCGCCTCAGGGCTGAGCGGTTTTACGCTCTATCTGCTGGCTTTCAATGAGGGTTCCATCACCCTCAACCCCACCACAAACTGCATTGTCATTTCCACAGCCCCCATCTTAACAGCGGTATTTGCCCGCCTGTTCTTTGGGGAGCGCCTGCCCGTGCTGCGCTGGTTGGCGCTTGCGCTGGCCTTTGGCGGTGTGGTGGTGATGAATGGTGGTGGACGTGGATTTATGCTGGCCCCTGGCATGGGCTGGGTATTGGTGGCCGCCGTGCTGATAAGCCTGTACAGCATTACGCAGCGCACGCTGTCGCGGCACTACAACGCGGTGCAGGTAGCCGCCGGGAGCTTTTTTGCAGGAACGTTTTTTTTGCTGTACTGCCTGCCGCAAGCAGTGGCAGAAGTGCGGGCCGCCTCCGCCGGAGCGCTGTGGCTTGTGCTGTTTCTTGGTATTTTTCCCAGTGCTGCGGCCTACCTGCTCTGGACAAGAGCCCTGGCGGTGGCTCCGCGCACCAGCCTGGTGACCAACTACATGTTTTTAACGCCCTTTTTGTCCATGCTGCTTGATTTTGCAGTAACGGGCGGTCTGCCGGATGCCTCCACCTTTTTGGGTGGAGCGATTATTCTGGGGGCGCTGTTGCTGTTCAGCCTTGCGGGCAAGAGAGCCTAGTTTGCCATTTTGCTATCTGACCGTGATGGAATGCCCTTGTATTTAGTCTGAATATCATGACGTTTCAGGGATGAAAAACACTATCGGCTTTGGCAAAAAAGCGCCGTTCGGCAATGCCGCCAGACCTGTCGGTACCACATATAAGGCAAGGCCCGTTGCAGCAGGTGATCATCCTGTTGCAACGGGCCTTGCCTTTCAAAGCTTATCGGCTTTAATCGGTGTGTGGCTGCACCTGCTTGTCAAAGCTTTTGCCGTTCCACTGAAAGCTTACGTCGTTGTCCACCGGCACATGGGCCATGCCCGAGCTGGTCCAGAACATGGGCTGTGCCTTAAGGCCGCCAAGGCCAAGGCAGATCATAACCGTAGCCTTGGCATCTGGGGGCATTTTGCGTCCGGGGGCAAAAAAAGCGCTGATGTCCGGCTCTTGCGGTGTGTCGGCTGGCACGGCGCGGCCTGATGCATCAACTTTCCATAATTCCAGCGTGCATACCGAGCCGCCCAGGGTGCCCAGCGCGGCCTGCACAGAGCCATCCGCAGTATTGCGGAACAGCCTCAGGGCAACAGCGGTATCCCTGAAAGGCAGCGAGGCGAAAACCAGAACGTCTTCAGTTTCCCCGGCGACCTCCCAAAACTCTGAATACCCGTTAGAAAGCAGCTTTTGCTTATCCTGTGGGCTCAGTCCTTCAGGGGTGTTTTCAAAAATACTTTCGGGCAGCAGAGCAAATATGCTGCGGGCTGTAACCTCATTTTCGGCAGCCTTGGCAGAATCGGACAGTGCGACCAGCAACAGAACAATAAATAACCAATGTATATGACGCGGCATATATCCTCCCGCAGACAGATGGTTGCAGAAACAGACATGCTGTAAAAATTTTTATACCGCTTTCGCCAAAGCTTGTCCATGCACGTTGGCGGAGCAATTCGCATTGCAGGCGTTTATGGGGTGCGTTCTCTTGGTTATACGGTACAGGCCAGAAAAATTTGGCGGATACTGCCCTTGCCAATGGCCCTTGGGCCGCTTACATATGCTTTCATGAACACAAGCAAGCCCTGCATCCACATCGAAAAGGCCCGCCAGCATAATCTCAAGAACATCAGTCTGGATATCCCCCGCGATGAGCTGGTGGTAATTTGCGGCCCGTCAGGTTCCGGCAAATCCACCCTGGCATTTGATATCGTGTACGCAGAAGGCCAGCGCCGCTATGTGGAGTCGCTGTCTGCCTACGCGCGCCAGTTTTTGCCCCAGATGGACAAGCCGGATGTGGAAAAAATTGAAGGGCTTTCTCCCGCCATATCGCTTGAGCAGCAGAGCGTTTCGCGCAATCCGCGTTCAACAGTGGGAACAGTCACGGAAATTTATGACTTTTTGCGCGTGTTTTTTGCCCGGCTTGGTCGCATGTATTGCCCCCAGTGCGGCAGGCCCATCGAGGCTCGCGCTGCCGATGAAATCATTGGCGACATCATGGCCTTGCCGCAGGGAACCAAGTTTATGGTCATGGCCCCGCTGGTGGAACTGCAAAAAGGCACACATCAGGACAAATTTAAAAAGCTCAAGGCCGAGGGCTTTGCCCGCGTGCGCGTCAACGGCGAATTTTATACGCTGGACGATGTGCCCACCCTGGATAAAAATAAAAAGCACTCCATTGACCTGGTGGTGGACCGCCTGGTGAACAAGGAGGGCATCCGCGGGCGCTTGGCGGATTCTGTGGAGCTGGCCCTGCGCTACGGTGAGGGGCGCCTTGTGCTGCACGAGCCGGATAAAGCCGCCGCAGGGCAAGAGGCCGATACCGTGCATTCCACCACATCGGTGTGCGCGCACTGCCGTATTTCGTTGCCAGCCCCCAGCCCCCAGTTGTTTTCATTCAACGGGCCGCAGGGGGCTTGCCCCCGCTGCGTGGGCCTTGGCGGGGTGGACTATTTTGAGCCTCGTCTTATAGCACCCAACATGGGGCTTTCGCTGAACACGGGCGCATTGTTGCCGTGGGCCACGGACAAAATGTTCAGCCGCTATGAAGATTCCCTCAAAGCTCTGGGCAAACGCTTCAAGTTTCAGCTCTCCACACCGCTGGAGGAGTTTTCGGAGGATGCGCTCTCTGCGCTGTTTTATGGAGAAGACGAGCAGGGTCGCCCCGCTCGCGCCTCGCTTGGTTTGCGCCGCAACTGGATGGGCGGCAGCGTGGCTCTTGGCGCTGGTGGTGATTACCAGAGCGAACATTTTTCTGATGCTTTAAAGACGCAGGGGCAGGTGGGCGTGAGCGAAAAACGCTGGCCCGGCGTTATCCCCCTGCTTGAGAGCGGCATGCAATATGGCGATGCCTGGCGCGAGGCGCTGGCGCGTTTTCGTCAGACCATGGACTGCCCAGATTGCCACGGTGCGCGGCTCAACTCCAACGCCCTTTCTGTGCGGGTAGATGATCTGAACATCGCCCAGTTTTGCAATCTTTCGGTTGAGCGCGCGTTGGAATGGCTGGAAAAACGTGAATTTACGGGCCGGCATGTGGTCATTGCCGAACCGCTCATGAAGGAACTGACCCACCGCCTGTCGTTCATGCGTAGCGTGGGGCTTGAGTACCTGTCGCTGGGGCGTTCCATGTCAACGCTTTCGGGCGGCGAGGCGCAGCGTATCCGTCTGGCTTCGCAGCTTGGCTCGGGCCTTGTGGGCGTTACCTATGTTCTGGATGAGCCTTCCATTGGCTTGCACCCGCGTGATAACGAGCGGTTGCTGGGTACCCTGCGGTCGTTGCAGGCGCGCGGCAATACTGTGCTTGTGGTGGAACATGACGAGGCCACCATCTGCGCGGCGGATACGGTCATAGAACTTGGCCCCGGCTCCGGCTCACAGGGCGGCGAAATCATGTTTCAGGGGCGTGTGGACGACCTGTTGGGCAAGGCCGATACGCTTACAGCCCGGTATCTGCGCGGCGATGATGTCATAGCCTTGCCGGACGAAAGGCGTGAAGGGCAGGGGGCACTGGTTATGAACGGCATAACCACCAACAACCTGCGCAATATCGACTGCCGTATCCCCCTGGGCGTACTGACCTGCGTAACCGGGGTTTCCGGCTCTGGCAAAAGCTCACTGGTGGTGGACACGCTGTACAAACATGTGGCGCTGAATCTTGGCCTGCGCGTTGATCAGCCCGGCACCATCGGCGGCTTGAGTTATGAGAAAGGCTCTGCGGCTGTGGAGCGCATTGTGGCTATTGACCAGACGCCCATTGGGCGCACGCCGCGCTCCAACCCCGCCACATACACCAAGATTTTTGACGAGATACGCAATATCTTTGCCATGACCCAGGATGCCCGCAAGCGTGGTTACAAGCCGGGGCGCTTCAGCTTTAACGTGCGCGGTGGGCGGTGCGAGGCCTGCGGCGGCGATGGGCAGATTCGCGTTGAAATGCACTTTTTGCCGGACGTGTACGTTACCTGCGACGTGTGCAAGGGCAAGCGCT
>QKDT01000141.1 GCA_003251995.1 Desulfovibrio desulfuricans | reverse complement strand
CAGGGCAATGCTCTGTCGTTTTTTTTCAGAGCGGCTGGGCGGCAGGCCGTCAAAGCCCTCCGCCTCATCGCTGGATTTCCATTGATATTGATTCTTGCGCGGCATTGCCTCTCCGTCAGATATAGATGCCAAGCAGCACGCCAGCCAGCACGACTGGCGAAATGATGCCGTTGATTGTAAAAAAGGCCGTGTTCACATGGCGCAGATCCTGCGGCTTCATGAGCCTGTGTTCCACAAGCAGCATCACGCTGATGCCAAACCACACCACGTACCAGGGCCAGGAAAGCCCTGCGGCAAAGCCAGCCAGCAGCAGAAATATGGACGTCATGGCGTGTGAAAAAGCGGCGAGGGTCAGGGCTGTATCCGGCCCGAACGAGGCCGGCACGGAATGCAGCTCAAAGGCCACGTCAAAATCCATGTCCTGAAAGGCGTAATAGATATCGAATGCCGCCACCCAAAAGGTAACAGCGCAAAACAGCAGCACAGGTGCAAGGCCAAGGCTAGTAGGATTGACCGAAAGCCAGCCCGCCAGCGGGGCAAGGCCCAGGGTTGCCCCCAGCCAAAAATGGCACAGGGCCGTAAACCGCTTGAGCAGGCTGTAAATGGCGGCAAACAGCAGCGCAGGCACAGAGAGCCACAGGCAAACCGTGTTCAGCGCTGCGCATGAAGCAATAAAAATAACGCACATAAGCGCGCAAAATGCCCAGGTTTGCCCTTTGCTGATAACGCCTGTAACCAGCGGGCGGCCTTGCGTGCGCGGGTTGTCGCGGTCAAATGGCAGATCAGCCAGCCGATTGAAGGCCATGGCAAACGAACGCGCCGCAATCATGCCGATGGTCAAAAAGATCAGGCTGCGCGCAGAGGGGATCCCCCTTGCTGCCAGTACAGCCCCCGCCCATGCGTAGGGCAGCGCAAAAACAGAATGCTCAATCTTGATCATCCGGCAAATGTCGCCAAACTGGCCAAAAGGCGTGGAAAGCCTCATGCCGGAGCGCGAAAAAAAGCGCATGTGTTCTCCTTAACCGCCGCAATCGGCGGAGTCGCCCTGCAATTTTGCTAGGGCGTGGGGCAGGGCGGGCAGAACTGCGGCAAGGTTTTCCACAACGGCCTTGCGGCTGCCCGGCAGGTTGATGATGATGCTTTGCCCCAGCGTGCCCGCAGCCGCGCGCGAAATGACCGCGTGGGGCGTTTTTGCAAGGCTGGCGACAAGCATGGCCTGTGTAAAGCCCGGCAAGGGCATATCCAGCAGGGCGGCAGTGGTTTGCGGCGTAATGTCGCGCGGCGAAAGCCCCGTGCCGCCGGTGGTGCAGATAAGGTCAAAGCCCTGGCTCAGGGCAAGATCTGTCAGCAGGGCGCGCAGTTGCGCGGGTTCGTCGGGCAGCAAAAAGCCCTGGCTGTGGCTCAGCGGCATGGTTGAGCCGACCATTTCTGCAATGGCGGGGCCGCTCAGGTCAAGTCGCTGACCACGCGCGCCCTTGTCCGAAAGGGTTACCCATGCAAGGCTGTAGCCGGTTTTTCTTGCTGTTACTTCCAGCGGCCCCTCGGGCAGATCCGTAAGGGCGGTCAAAAGAAAGCACTGCTGCGCGTGGCTTGCCTGCCATGGCTCTTCACCCTTGCCGCCATTTTGGGCTATATTGGGTGGCAGGGGCATCCAGGTGCGCCCAGTGACCTTTAGCAATGCTGTGCCGCAGGCTCCGCAAAAGCATGTGCCCACCCTCAGGTGCGGCACAGCCCACGGTTCGGGCGTCATGAGGCCATGACTGCGGCAAAAATCTGTATCCGTGGCGGCAACTGGCAGCAGGGGCAGACATTGGCCCCGCTTGCAGGCGTGTACGTGCAGCAGGATGTTCATACGTTGCTCCGTCAAACTGGCCGATGGGATAGTATCGGATTAGGGTGGGCAATAGATTATTGTAGCCGCAAGCGCAATGGGTTACAAGTCCGATACGCGCCGGGTGAAATGTCGTGCCTCCACTGCTGTAACGGCACGAGGTCGCTGAGCGAAAATCTGTTCGCTACCTGGCTCATGCCGCCCTATGTGGCTCCTTATCTGGTTTGGCCTCGCGCTGTTTGGCAGCGCTGGCCCATGATGCGAGTGGCATTGGTATTTGTTTGGCGAGTCTGCCTTTGCGCTGTAGCGTGGCCTTTCGCCTGCGCAACCGCGTTAGCCGCCCTGTCGGCGCATCTTTCCGGGGTCGTCTTGCCGGGATTATCCTGCCAGGATCATCCTGTTTGTCGCATTCCGGCGCGCGCCACGGCGAGCGGCCCCCCTACGCTGCACGGCAGCGTCATTTCTGTGTATTTTAAGGAGTATCCCATGAGTACCCGCAGCCAGGATCAGACCCAGGCTCTGAAGGTTCTTGGCACAGGCCGACTTGAATCCCCCGAGGGTGGCCCCAGTGTCGCCTTGCTGGAGGCCTTTCCCAACTGCTTTCCCCAGCGTCCCTATGTGATCAGCATCAGCTTTCCCGAGTTCACCTCGCTTTGTCCGGTGACGGGGCAGCCCGACTGCGGCACTATCACCGTGGAATATATTCCCGATGAGCTGTGCGTGGAATCCAAGAGCTTCAAGCTCTATATGTTTGCCTTCCGCAATCACCAGTCGTTTATGGAAACCATCACCAACAACGTGCTGGAAGACCTGCGCACACTGCTCAATCCCTGCTGGTGCCGGGTAAAGGGCCTGTTTGTGCCGCGTGGCGGTACACGTATCCACGTGTTTGCCGAAACCTTCAAGGACGGCATGCCCGAAGAGCAAAACCGCCTTGTGCGTGAAGCTGTGGCTGCGTGGAAGTCTGAGCCGGATCCGCATCGCCCCTAGGTTTGCCCCTTTTTTCGCTTCTGGCGGCTTCGGTATATTTCTGCACCGCAGAGAATATGCCGCTTGCTGCCGGAGGTGAATTTTGCGTCGAGCCGTGAGGCTGACAGGGGCCTATAAAGGTCATGCACCGATCGTACATAGTCAGCATCTGCGCGTCTGCGGTTATAGCGGCGCGCCTTGTCCTGAGTTTCCGCAAGTCTGCATCGAGGAACGATGATCGCTTCTAGCGGCGGCGCACAAAGCCAGGGCGACAAAGCCCCCACAAGTGGCGTGCCAGCGCAGGCAGCAGCCCCCCGTCCTGCGGGCGGTATTGCGCGCACGGCAGCCCTTTTGGGCGGTTTTGCCCTTGTTTCGCGCGTGCTTGGCCTTTTGCGCGATATGAGCATGGCCTGGCTCGTGGGAGGTGGCGTTGCCGCCGATGCGCTGGTGGCAGCCATGCGGTTGCCCCATGTGCTGCGGCGTATGCTGGGAGAGGGTTCGCTTTCCATGACGCTGACCGCCAGCCTGGTGCATCTGGAGCGGGCTTCGGTGTTGTCCGGCGGTGCTTGCGCGCAGGATGAGAGGCTGCGGGGCATGCGCATGCTGGCCCGTGCCTTGGCGGTGAGGCTTGGCCTGGTGCTGGCGCTGCTGACCCTGCTGGGGCTGGCTGCCGCGCCATGGCTTACGGATGTGCTGGCTCCCGGCTTTAATGGGCCGGAACGGCAGGAGGCCATATACCTGCTGCGCATCTGTTTGCCCTATACGCTTGCTGCGGGCATGGCGGCGCTGGGCATGGCCCTGTTGCACAGCCTTGGCGTGTTCTGGCTGCCCGCTGCCTCGCCAGCCTTGTTTAATATTGTAATTTTATGTTTTGCGGCGGCTGCGGCGCTTGGGCTGCTGCCTCCGGCACTGGCGCTGGCTGTGGGCATGCTCTGCGGCGGTATTGCGCAGTGGCTGGCGCAATGGCTGGCTGTGCGGCGCTTGCTGCCGGGGCATACAGCCGGGGCAGCGGATGACGCGGCTTGCTGGCAAAACGGCGATGGCAGGAGCGCACCCCACCTGCACGAGCGTGTTGCGCATACGGCATGGAACTGCCTTGGGCGTTTGCCCGCCGGGCTGCTTGGGGCATCTGCCCCCCAGCTTGCCATGCTGGCAGCCATGTCGCTTGCCTCTGGCCTTGGGGGCGGGCAGGTTGCCGCCTTATATTATGCCGAGAGGTTGCTTGAGCTGCCGTTAGGCTTGGTGGGCGTGTGTTTGGGCATGGCTAGTCTGCCGACCTTGAGTCGCCTTGCCGCCGCCAAAGAATTTTTGCCGTTTTCAACCCAGCTCAGTACGGCCCTGCGTTTGACCCTGCTGTTAAGCCTGCCCGCCGCCGCAGGATTGTGGGCCGTGGGGCCGCGTCTGGTGGAGGGGCTGCTGCGCCACGGTGCCTTTGGTGACAATGCCGCTTATGAAACTGGCCTTGCGCTGTGGGCCTATTTGCCGGGGCTGCCCGCATTTGCGGTCAACCGATCGCTGCTGGCGGCATGCAATGCCCTGGGCGAGGTGCGGCGCACGGCAACCAGCGCCGTGTGGGCCGTGGTTGCTACGCTTGCGGTTGGGGCCGCACTGGTCCATAGTCTTTCGGGCAGCTTGGGCGTAATGGCCCCCGCATTGGCGGTGAGCCTGGGCTTGTGGCTGCAATGCGGCCTCCTGCTGCGCATCTTGGCTCGCGCATTGAAAATACATTCACGCGGCGCGGCCTCTGTGGGCAATTGTCTGCCCTTGGCTGCATCCGCGCTACGACAGCTTGCAGCCGCTGCGGTTACAGCTTTTGCCGCGTGGCGATTGCTGGAATTGCTGCAAGGGCGTGGCCTCTGGCTTGAGCTTGCCCTTGCCATCATTGGCGGAGCAAGCGCGTGGGCTGTTTGCCTTTTTGTTTTGTGCGATGGAGATGCCCATACGGCTGCCCGCGCGATCATGTGCCGTCTGCGTGGCAAACCACATCAACAGTAAGGAGCGCGGGAGCGAATCTCTCGCGACAAATCATATGCCCAATATCTCTCACGTTCTACGCCGCAAGCTGGCCTTGATCGTATGGGCGGCGGCATTGCTGCTGTTTGTGCTGCTGGGCGTCTGGAACGTCAACGAGGACAGGCTAGAGGCGGAAAACCGCCTGGGCGGCGAGGCTGGGCGCACCGCTGCGCAGTTGGCGTCGCTGCTTTCGTTGCCCGCCTGGGAAATGGACGAACTCGCCGCGCGCACTATTGTTATGGCGGCGATGGCAGACGAATCCATCTACGCCATCAAGGTGCAGACAAACAAGGGCATGCTGGAGGGGCAAAGGCGCAACTATCAGTGGGAGCCTGTACCCTGGGATGATGAGATCGCAGAAAACAGCGTGCAGGGGATGAATCCACTCAAGATGGAGGGGCGTCCCGTAGGTTCGGTGGAGGTTTTTCTTTCGCCCCGCATTACAGACGAAGATCTGGCGCAAAAGGCCCGGCGCGAAGTGGCGCGGTTTTGCCTTTCTGCTATTTTTGCAACGCTGGTGCTGTTGGCCCTGCTGTGGCATTGGGGAGATTTGGCCCGGCTCAAAGCCTTGCTATTTGAGCGCGGCGCGCCGGGGGGAAGGGCGGCATCTGATGCTGTGCCTGCCCTCAGTTCCGCTTCAAATGTGGGGCCAGAATTGGCTTCAGAATTGGCCCGATCCTCCGCGAGTGCTGGCAGTTTTGAACCCGGCTCTACTGCCGAAGATGCGCCCTTTCATTCTGCTGCAGAAACGCAGGATGAAGCTTCCTCACCTTTGAGCGAGGATGTCGCCGCCGGGGCCGTGGTCAGTGCCGAGCTTGGGCGGGCTTTTTTGTTGCGCCGTCCTGAGGCCTGGCGGGTCACGGCTGGTCTGTTTGGCAGAACCTTTGCCGCGGCCCCCGATCTGCTGCTGCGGCTGTATGCGGCGGAAGATCCGGACAACCTGTGCCGTCTGGGGCGTATTTTGGAAAAAGCCGCACCCTGCGTGGGGGCGGAGCGGCTGGCCTCTGCCGCGCACGCCATGCAATGGGCCGTAAATGATGCGGACGCCGCCTCCGCGGCGCTAGCCGTGGAAGAATGCGTGCTGGCCCTGCGTGAGGTGCTGGAGGCTCTGGAGGGGCAGACGCCCAAAGAAAGTAAACCCTCGGTGCAAGAGGGCGGAAGATAAGGAGAGTATATGGGTTTTTTCTCAGCCATTAAAAAGATGTTTGGCGGCGCGGAAGATGTGGCCCCCTCTGCGGCGCAGGACGAAGCAGCAGAGAAAAGTGCAGCAGGGGTTGCCGTAAGCGAATCCGTGTCCGAATCCGCACCCGAAGCCGTAGTCGAATCCGGGGTAGAATCTGGGGCTCCTGTTCAGCCATCAGCCACAGTTCTTGTGGCGTCCGCTGCCGATGAAGCGCTAACCCTGCGTTTGCGCGAGGCGGAACCCAAGCTTTCCGTCTGGCTTGGCATTGTGCTTGAGGGAGTGGATGAAGCGGGCGACCTGTTGTGGCAGCGCCTGTTCTTTTTGCTGCGCGCCCTTGATGCCCCGGAGGCCGAAGCGCAGAATTTTGTGCGCGATTTTCAGGATTGGCTCACCCGCATGGGTTACCGGCAGGTGGAGGAATTTCGCTCTGAATTGCAATATCGTCTGGCTCTCGCCCTGGATATGGAAGACGAAGAGGACGAGCGCAACAGGTTGTTTCTTAAAATAAGCCAAGGTCTTTCGCGCACGCGTGAACAGTTTTCCAAAGGGCTGGACGCCCTGTTTTCTGGGCATGGCGAGTTGGACGACGCCTTTTGGGAAGAGCTGGAAGAACTTTTCATCATGGCAGACCTTGGCTAC
>QKDT01000021.1 GCA_003251995.1 Desulfovibrio desulfuricans | reverse complement strand
TATACACTCCACCACAAGGGGGATGATGTGCAATTCGCGGTTGACCTCTTCTGTGTGGCCCAACTGCCATTTGGTCGATTCTGCAGGCCAGCCGAGTTGAGAGGCCACTTCGCGCGCAACGCCAGCCACGTTGAGTATGGGGTGCCGCTGAAACACCTGGGGCAGCCCATAGGTCAGGTTGCAGGCCAGGCATTTGCCGGGGCGCTGGCGCAGTTCAAAAGCCAGCTTGGCCTTTTGTGGTTCTACGCTGCGACAAACCAGGCCAATGTCATAAGCGCCTTCTTCTGCGCCGCCAAAGAGCGCGTCAAAAAATTCGTCAGCACGGCCTGCGGGAAAAATCTTGTCCAAAAAGGTCTGATCCAGGTTCTGCATGGTCATAAACATCCTCTGTCATTACATGAGCGGTGTTTGTATCCAAATTGGCCATCAGGCCACTAGTGCGCGTAGCATCTCGCGGCTAAGGCGAACATCTTCGCCATTGAGGCGCAAAAGCGAAAAATGCGGCAAAAGCTCCATAGGGCTGGCAGCTCCGGCTCCGGGATTACACCCCGCCAACGCGCCAAGTAATCCGATTATTCGGCGCGGGTCAGCCCCCATCTCTCTCAAATAGCGCAACGACAGGCTCTGGTGCCGTTTGGCAAGGCGATCGCCTTCATCATCGAGCAGCAGGGGCACGTGCGCATAAGCGGGTGCAACATAGCCCAGGAGTGAGAGAAGAGCAATCTGTCGGGGTGTAGAAATGAGGATGTCGCGCCCGCGGACCACCTGATTAACTCCCATAAGCGCATCATCCACCGTCACAGCCAACTGGTAGGCCACCACGCCGTCTGAGCGGCGCAGGGCAAAGTCTCCCCCGCAGTCAGCAAGCGTGTATGATTGAGGGCCAAACACCGCGTCTGTAAAGGTAATGGCCCCAGAGGGGCAGCGCAATCGCAGGCAGGGGCGACGACCAGATGTCAGTAAGGCTTGCTGCTGCGCTTGAGTAAGGTCGCGGCATGTTCCGGGGTAAGGCGCACCCGCATCATCCACATGCGGCGCACCAGCCATGCTGCGCAGCTCCTTGCGGGTGCAAAAGCAAGGGTATGTCAGACCAGCAGCTTCAAGCCGGGCAATGGCAGCCGCATAGTGCTGGCCCCTGCGGCTTTGCTCAAACGGCCCTGTGCATTGCCCGTCGGCAGATTCCGTCTTGTCTGGGCCGTAGTCCCAATCCAGACCAAGCCATGCCAGGTCTTCAACAAGGGCGGCGGTGTATTCAGGCCGTGAGCGCTGCGGATCAATATCCTCAATACGCAGCACCACCTCACCATTGCTGGCCCTGGCGGCAAGCCAGGCAAGCAAAAAAGCCCAGGCATTGCCAAGATGCATATAGCCGGTAGGGCTGGGGGCCAGCCTGCCGCGGATTACCGGCGCGGCGCACATTGGTCTATTTTTTGTTCCAGGGCATAGCTGAAAGCAGCAAGCCCAGACCGCAAAAGCCGGTAATGCCCGCAAACATGAGTCCTGCGCCCACAAAGGCCGAAAGCCAAAGCATCTGGGGCCATGCAAGAGACCCCAGCAGGCCGGTCAGCACCAGCCCTCCAGCGCCGATCTGTATCTGGCGAAAAATGGGCAGCGTCTGGTGGGGGGCCTCAACCGGCAACCCCTGCTTGGCCCAGGCGCTAACGCCGCCTTCCATCTGCCAAGCGGGTCCTGCCGCCAATCGTTGCAGCAATTCACTGTTTTTGGTGGTGCGGTTGCCGGAATTGCAGGTGAATATGATGGGGAGTTCAGCGGTGGCGGGGCGCATGTTCATCCACGAAATAACTGAAAGAGGGGCCGCTTCGGCACCAGGGACACGCAAAGCCGCGAGTTCGTCTGGCTCACGCACGTCAACAAGGCGAGCCTTGTTGTCCTGCAGCATTTTTTGTGCTTCTGCAGGCGTAATAATGGGGAGCATCAACTGATCCTATGATTTGTTATCCCGTTTTTTTTCGGGGTGTTTCTTGCTTTTGCTGTTTTCAGACTTGGACGAAGCCTCTTTGTCGGCATCGTTCTTGCTTTTTTTAGCGGATTCACCCTTGGACGAGCTGGATTTTTTGTCGCTTTTGGCGGCTTCGGGCTTGTGGCTTTCAGTCTTGCGTTCAGCCTTGGGAGAATCAGATTTGCGGCTTTCGCTCTTATGTTCCGATTTTTCGCGTTCAGCAGCGGAAGAACGGGATTTGGAAGCGGAAGAGCCGCTTTTTTTGTCCGACTTGTTTTCTTTGGCGGACGACTTGCTTGACGATTTGCCAGAGGATTTTTCAGCCTTTTCCACCTCAGACTTACGGGCGGAGCTATGCTTTTTGTCCAGGCTGGCAACTTCTACGTATTTGTCACGAGATTTGGAAGGGGTTTTGTCTTTGGAGCGGTTTTTTTCTTTACCGCGGTTCTTGCTGCTCTTTTTGTGATCGTCTTTGCTGGCAACGCTATTGCGAGAGGATTTGTGGCTACGATAAATATCGCGCACAGCTTTTTCTTCCGCATAGTCGTTCAGGCGTGTTTCGGCCTCGGCAACGGCGTTTTCCGTGCCGTCCATTTTGACGCGTCGTGCGCCGAGGAAGGTGCCTTTGAAGTACGGGTCGTCCAGCGAATTGATGCGTACGGTTGTGCGGCGGTGGGGGCTGTGGATAAATTTGCCGTCGCCCACATAAATGCCGGTGTGATAACCGCGGCGGGGGTGGCGAAAGGCAACAATATCGCCAACGCGCATATCTTCAACATTGGTAATGCGTTTACCCACAACGGACTGTTCTCGCGCCGTGCGCGGCAGGCTTACGCCAACACTTTTGTAAGCCCAGCAGACAAAGCCTGAGCAGTCAAACCCTCCCGGCGACATACCGCCGGAGACATATGGGGTGCCGATGGCTGACCGTGCCTTGCGCAAAAGCTGCTGGTTATCCTGCTGTTCATTATTATTGAAAGCAGCTTCATAAGAGCGGCGAAAGCGTTGTTCCGCCCGCATGCTGTTATCTTCGCGCTGACTGTGTTTTGCTGCGCACCCAAAAGCCATGGTGCAAGCCAGGGCCAGTACGCATAGTTTTAAACATTTACCCATCGGCACTCCGTGTGGGTTGCGCCGAAGCAAGGGCTACGGCGGGTCACGCAAAAAAAACGGGAAAAATCCCGTTTGTCTGTAGTTGGTCAAGCCTTGATGTCTAACAGCGTACCCAGCATGGCATCACTTGTGCGCACAACCTGCGCATTTGCCTCATAGGCGTGCTGGGTAGAGATCATCTGAGTGAATTCCTGCGAAAGATCCGTGCCGCTTGGGCTTGATGCCTCCAGGGGAATAGCTGAAGTGGCATCATAAACGCCGCTGATGGCAGTCTTGTCAGAGCTAGAGTTTACTTGTGATCCCGCGTCATTCAACGCGGTTTCAAAGCTAACGCCCTGATCGTTGGAGTTGCTTGAGTAGACGGCGCGACTAGGCTCAAAGCCAGCCGTGCTAACGTTGGCTACATTATGCGCCGTAACAGCCGTGCCCCACGAAAAGGCATTCAGGGCCGATGCGCCGATCTGTAGACTGCTATTGCTACTCATCATTCACACCTTACGGCACAATTAGCACAAGTATTACCCGAATGCAAAAAACTTTTTTTGTCCCGTATTGCTGGCTAACCATGCGTATCCTTCAGGGGATGCACGTTGGTGCTTGCTTGTCAGCGTGCGGAAAGATCACGCTCAATACGGGCAAAAGCATTGTGGTTGTGGATGGATTCCATACTCTCCACCTCAACGCTGAACCATTCAACCTGACCGTGGGCAGTGAGCCTTTGGGCCACATTACGCACCACGTCTTCCACAAATGTGGGGCGTGCAAAGGCGCTTTCGGTAACGAATTTTTCGTCTTCGCGTTTGAGCAGAGTGTAGACGGCGGAAGAGCCAGATTCTTCTGCAATGTCGATAAAGTCTTCAAGCCAGGAAAAAGCCCGCATGCGTAGGCGCATACGCACCATGGCCCGCTGGCTGTGCGCGCCCTCTCGGCTGATGGCCTTGGAGCAGGGGCAAACGGTCATGACGGGCACGTCGGTTTCAAGAATAAAAGACTGCCCTTTGTCGTCCAGCTCGCCGGTGAGGCGGCATTCATAGGCAACAGTTGCGGGGCTTCCAGAGGCCGGGGCCTTTTTCATGATAAAATAGGGAAAGCAAAAACGGGCATAAGCCCGGCGTGCGCCAAGCCGCTCTTTAATGTTGAGCAGCAGCCGCCGCACAGACTGATAGCTGATTTCATCGCTCCATTGTTCCAGAGCCTCAACAAAGCGGCTCATATGCGTACCTTTAAAGGATGAAGGCAAGTCCACCCCAAGGTCTACGGTAGCCACGGTCTGTTGCGTCCCCTGGCAGCGGTCGCGCACCAGCAGGGGCAGCTTCAGCTCGCGAACACCCACGCGGTCAATATTAAGGGCAACCTGCGGGGCGTGGCTTTGTACGTCTTCCATTATGCCAGATCCTGTCCTGTAGTGGTGGCTGTAAACGTGCCGTGCTTGACACCACGGCAAGAGATCAGTTTGTCGGCGAGGGCGCGCAGGCGCTTGGGCTCGCCCTTGAGTACCAGCACTTCAAGGCAGTTGTAATGATCCAGATGCACATGAAGCGTGGTGACAATAAGATCATGGTCGTCGTGCTGAATAGCCATGAGCCGACGGGCCAGATCGTTTTTATGGTGGTCGTAAACAAGGGTGAGCGTACCCGCGCCAGAGGCGTCGTTGCTCCAGCGTTCTTCCACCAGGGCCTTGCGGATAAGGTCGCGTATGGCTTCTGAACGGTTGGGGTAGCTTTTACGTTTGCAAAGCTGGTCAAAAGGTTCCAGCAGGTCTTCATCCAAAGAAACGCCGAAGCGTGCCAGGTTTCCCATGGTATTTCCCGTATCGCCCAGCGAGGGCTAAGTGCTGTGGTTGAAGAACGCGCCGAACTCAGGCCCGGCGGCTGATTTCCCAAACATGTACGGTCACGGGCACGGGCTGGGCGTAGAGGGGCTCCACTTTTTCGTGATACACCCGTCGGCCTTGCCATCCACCGCTTTGCAAAGCGTGCAGAAAAGCATCGTACACGGTGCGGCCCGGTTCTGCCACCCATGCCGCGCCGTCTGGGGCAAGGGCATGGTCAAGAAAATGCAATACCGGGGCTACAAAGCGTTTTTCATACATGATGTCGCCGCCCCAAATGCGGTGCATGCTCTGCGCGCGCACGGCGGGCCGCCGCCAGTCCATCACTGTCCACAGCGGTTGCGGCACGTTATTGAGGTCTGCGTTGCGGGCTGCAAAGCGCAGGGCGTCTTCCTCATAATCCATGGCAGTCATTTTTGCCCCGAGCCATTGGCCCACCATGGCGGTCAGGCCCAGCCCACAGCCCATGTCCAGGCAATGCTGCCCGGCAATGGTTTGCTGCTGCGTCAGCCAGCCCGCCAGGGCAACGCTTGAGGGCCAAAGCTCTGTCCAGTAGGGCAGGCGTTCGTCCTCAAAATCATCGGGCGTGGCAGTCATGGCATCCCAAAGCTGCTCAAGATCGGCGGCCCGTGTCAGCCGCCAGATGCGCCCTGCGGCGCGTACCGAGATGTGTGGCGTATATTCGGTCAGGCCATGAGTTTCAGACTGGGAAAATTCGGAAGTCGGATCGGTCATTCGCCAACTATAGCGCAACGGGTCATAGCTGTACAGATACGCCAGAGGGCGCACACCGAGCCGCATGTTGCCAGATTAACTAAAAGGCAATGCGATTATTGAAAATACTGCCGTAAGCTCATCGGTTGAGGGTAAAAAGTAAGGGCTTGAGAAGCGTTTCTTGCGGGTATATAAAGATTGGCCTTACAAAAAATGCGTTTTTCGACCGCAAGGGCGGCCCATGCGCGAACCCCCGCAAGGACATTTTCATGGACAAGCACAGCGAATACCTGAACCGAATCCTTTTGAGCCGCGTGTACGACGTGGCGGTAGAAACCCCCCTGGACGAGGCGGTCAGTCTTTCGCGCCGCACCGGCAACAAAATTTTGCTCAAGCGCGAAGATCTCCAGCCTGTTTTTTCCTTTAAGATTAGAGGCGCTTACAATAAGATGGCGCACCTAAGCAAGGAAGAACTGCGCCGGGGCATTATTACCGCCTCAGCCGGTAACCACGCTCAGGGGGTTGCCCTTGGCGCGCGCAGGCTGGGGTGCGAGGCTACCATTGTCATGCCCGTCACCACGCCCGCCATCAAGGTTGAGGCTGTGAAGCGCCTGGGTGGGCAGGTGGTGCTTTCTGGTGAATCATTTAGTGATGCCTGGAAGCATACGCTTGATCTTATTCAAGAAACTGGCTGCGTATACATTCCGCCCTTTGACGACCCAGACGTTATTGCTGGGCAGGGCACCATTGCCATGGAAATTTTGCGCCAGCACCCTGGGGATATCCATGCCGTATTTGTCCCCATTGGCGGCGGCGGTATGGCGGCGGGCATTGCCGCCTATATAAAGAACCTGCGGCCCGAGATCCGCGTTATCGGCGTGGAGCCTGTGGATTCTGACGCCATGCGGCGTTCTGTCATGGCGGGGCATCGCGTGGAAATGCAGGATGTAGGTCTGTTTGCCGATGGCGTTGCCGTCAAGCTAGTGGGCGAAGAAACCTTTGCCCTGTGTCGCGATTTGCTC
>QKDT01000074.1 GCA_003251995.1 Desulfovibrio desulfuricans | reverse complement strand
GTGCGCATTACCCTGGCTAGCAAGCAGCGCGCTCAGGCCTTGGTGTATCGCCGTGCGCGCGGGCTGACAGAAGGCGGTACCGGCGTCTGCCTTACGTGCATGGCGGTGGATGCTGGCTGTTTTGGCGGTATTGCCCAGTCATCAGCGCCGCTTTCTCCACACAGCGAAAATGTGCATGTCTACGGCTGCGCGGGCTTGCCGCAAGAGGTCGAATATTCCACCATGCCCGCGGATGCCATAAGTGTTTCGCGCGTTGCGCCGCATACTGTCACAAACCGCCGTCCATTCAAGGCCAAACGCCCTGTGCTGGACGATGCCACCGCCATCCGCGCTGCCGAGCTGGCCCTTGCGGTGGAAGAAGCTGCCGGAAGGCCCGAGGTGCTCACCTGGGTGTGCAACCCTCAAGGCCAGGTTTTTATGCTCATGGCGCGCCCCATGTCGCTGCCGCAAGAGGATGAAACCGAGCTGCCGCTACCCACCAAAGAAATGGAAGACGCCCTGTTGCTGGAAGGGGGCTTTACAGTCAACCCGGGCCGCGTTTCTGGCCCTGCATGGGTTGCCCGCCGTTGGGAAGACGCGCGGCGGTTCCCCACGGGCGGTATCCTTGTGGTGCCCGATGATAATTATATTTGGGGCTCTCTCATTGACCGTGCCGCAGGAATTGTGGTGGAGCGAGGCTTTCAGGGATCTCGCCTGGCCTCGCTTGCGCGGGAATTTGGCAAGCCCGCCGTCTTTGGCCTCAAGTGGGCTACCGAGGTTGTGGAGAGCGGGCAGCGCATTACCCTTTGCGCCGACCTGCTCACCGTGTATGAAAACCGGCAAGATGCCCTGTTGCCCAAAATTCCGCCGGGCAAGGATTACATGCCCGACAGCCCCGTGTACCAGATACTCAAGACGGTTTCGCGCCGTATTTTGCCCTTGACGCTTGAGGTGGACAGCGTTGATTTTAAGGCCGCCAACTGCGCGACATACCACGATATAGTGCGCTATTGTCATGAAAAGGCCGTGAGCGCCATGTTCAGCCTTGGCTCAGAAAAAAAGTATGCGCCGCAGCGCATCAAACAGTTGCGCGATAAGGTGGTTAAGCAGTTCTGGGTGGTCAACCTCAGTGATGGCTTTGTGCGCATTCCCAACGGGCCTGTCATTGATGTGGAAGACATCGCCTCGCTGCCCATGAAGGCCTTGTGGCATGGCATGAATGCCCACCCCTGGCAGGGGCCGCCGCCCGTTGATGGCAAGGGTTTTCTTTCTGTGCTGTTTGAGGCGACGGCAAATCCCAATCTGGACCCTGCCTCGCAAACTGCCTATTTTACAGAAAAAAACTATTTTCTTATTTCCAGCGATTATTGCAGCCTGCATTCCCGCTTTGGTTTCCACTTTGTTTCGGTAGAGGCGCGCCTTTCTGAGCGCAACAGCGAAAATTATCTTAATTTTCAGTTGCGCGGCGGCGCTGCCGACATTGAACGCCGTATTTTGCGTGTGCGTTTTGTAGCTGATATCCTTTGGGAATTTGGTTTTTCACCTGTTGTGCGCAACGATGCGGTGAGCGCCACGCTCAAGGATCTGGATAAGGAAGAAGGCGAGCGTCTGCTGGCAGTGGCAGGGTATATGACCATCCACACCCGTCAGCTCGACATGATTATGCAGGATCCCGGTCAGGTGGCGGCCCGCCGTGCCGAAATGCTGGCCCACTGCCGGGCCCTGTTCCGTGGCGAAAGCCTGGGCGCTGCCGTT
Source organism: Desulfovibrio desulfuricans (assembly GCA_003251995.1). Lineage (GTDB taxonomy): Bacteria > Desulfobacterota > Desulfovibrionia > Desulfovibrionales > Desulfovibrionaceae > Desulfovibrio > Desulfovibrio desulfuricans_B. The sequence continues at coordinate 4,913 of QKDT01000074.1, read as the reverse complement.
GATTCTCCATCTCAGGAGGCCCGTTGATGTCGTCCACCGCGCCTGCAACCCACAGAGGCTACAGGGCCATATACCGTCGGCTGCTGATCACGCTGCTGCTCATGGCTCTGACACCTCTTGTCGCACTGGGGCTGTTTTGTCTGGACAGGCTCAGCGCCATCTATGACGAAAAAATCACTGCGGGCATTGAGGCTGTTATCAGCAGCAAGCACCGCGCGCTTGATACTTTTATGGTTGAGCGTATTGCGCAGGTCAAGAATCTGGCGTTCACCCATCCTTATGCAGACCTCAGTAATCCCGTCCGCCTGAGCGAAATTTTCAGCGTGCTGCAAAGCAACAGCCGCTCGTTTGTTGATCTGGGCATTATCGGCATGAACGGTCGCCATATTTCCTATGTTGGCCCTTTTGACCTGCGAGATGCCAACTATTCTGAAACGCCGTGGTTTGCAGAGGTGCTGCGCAAGGGCGTGTATGTCAGCGATGTCTTTATGGGCTACCGTCATGTGCCGCATTTTATCATAGCCGTGCTGCGGCATGAGGGTGGGCGCAGCTACATTTTGCGCGCCACCATTGATATGGACGCCATTGATGCCCTGCTGCGGCGCATTTACTCCGGCCCGCACAGTGATGCTTTTATTGTCAGCAACAGTGGTGTGCTACAGACCAATTCACGCTACTGCGGCTCAATTATGAGCAACTTCGAGTTGCCGCAAGAGAATCTGACCCGCAATAATGTGGTGACAATGCACAAAACCATCCCCGATGGTGAAGAGATGATAGTCGCCATGATGCGGCTGGACTCCATGCCCTGGGTGCTGGTGGTTATGGATGATGTGCGCGACAGCCTCAAGCCACTGCGCCAACTCAAGGCGCTGATACTGTTCTTTACACTGCTTGGCGGTGCGCTGACCTGCATGGGGGCAGAGCTTTGCACCCGGCGGCTTGTGGCCTCGCTTGAAGCCTCGGACCAAAAGCAGGCCCACATCGATGCGCGCATGCTCCAGTCAAGCAAGATGGCGGCCTTGGGCAAAATGGCGGCGGGTGTTGCCCACGAGGTCAACAACCCGCTGATGCTCATTCAGGAAAATGCGGGCTGGATACGTGACCTTTTGGACGATGAAGATCCGACAACCATCAAAAATTACAAAGAAATTCTTGAAAGTACTGAAAAAATAGAGCAGCACGTCAAACGCGCCAAGGGCATAACCCAGCGTATGCTGGGTTTTGGGCGGCGCATGAATCCGGGCCGCACAGAAATTCTCATCAGTTCCCTTGCCGATCAGGCTGTGGAAATGCTCAAGACAGAGGCTTCCAGCCGTAACATAGCCATTGTGCGGCAGTACGATGCGCATGTTCCCGTGATTCTGTCTGACCCAGCCCAACTTGAGCAGATATTCATCAATGTGATCGACAACGCCATTGACGCCATGGGCAAAAACGGCACATTGACCGTCAGCACCCAGCCCTGGCGAAATGGTGTGCGCGTTTCCTTTACCGACACCGGCCCGGGTATGGATCAGGAAACCCTGAGACAGGTTTTTGACCCGTTCTTTACCACCAAGAAGGTGGGCGAGGGTACGGGCCTTGGTCTTGCCATCTGCTACACCATCCTTGAAAAGCTCGGCGGGCGCATAGACGTACAGAGCGAGCTTGGGCATGGCACCACATTCAATATCTTTTTGCCGGCAGAACCGCCGCAACTCGCGCCCGAAGAAAGCGCGGAAGCATAATACCACAAAGCGGCCCCACGGGGCATGCAGCCATATGAAGGAGGCCTCCATGCGCGCATTGTTCGTGGACGACGAAGTGGAATTTTTGGAACTGATGCACAAGCGCCTTACCCGGCGGGGTATGGATGTTGTTACCGCGCCAGATGGGCAGTCGGCCCTTGATCTGCTGGATAAAGCCCTGCAATCGGGCGAAATGTTCCAGATTGTGGTGATGGATGTGCGCATGCCCGGCATGGACGGGCTGGAAACCCTGCGCCACATGAAGGAAAAAGCCCCCAATCTGCCTGTTATTCTGCTTACGGGGCATGCCTGCATGGGCGTGGCTGTGCAAGGGCTTGATCTGGGCGCATACGATTATATGCTCAAGCCCGTTGCCATCAGCGAACTGATTATCAAGATGGAGGAAGCGGCCCGGTCCGCTGTCTAAATATGGCGCTGCTCGACTGCTTGCGAAAGTGGCTGGGACGCGAAGGCTCTGATGAGCCGGACGCAGAGCAGCTTGCGCGTGAGGAGGCGTTTAAGGCCCGCCTGCGGGAGCGTTGCGCGCGCTTTCGCCGTTTGCTGTCTTCCAACAAGACAGCTCTTGAGGCCATGAGCGATGTGGAAGAGCATCTTTCTGGCGCGCGGCCCTTTGGCATGGATTACGTGCATGCCGTAAGCACTCGTGCGGTTACTGCGGTTTTTCAGATGGTGCGCGACCTCAATGCGCTTTCTGACGAAGGTTACGAGCCTTTGCAGCAGGCCTTTGACCGTGTTCGCGAAGAGATGCAGTGCCTGCTTGACGAGCAGCCGCATCAGGATGGCCCCAGCATCATGCAGCTTGGCGATATCCGCCTGCACCACATCACGCTTGTGGGCGGCAAAATGGCTAATCTGGGAGAAGTGGCGGCTCACGCCGGGCTGGATGTGCCAGATGGTTTTGCCGTTACGGTCAGCGCCTATTATCGCTTTATGGAATACAGCGGGCTGCGTAGTGAGCTGAACCGCCGCATTCAGACGACGGATATGCACAGCCTGGATGAAGTTTTCAGCCTTTCTGCGGCATTGCAGCAGGCGGTGCTGAGTGCGCCCCTGCCGCCTGAGCTGGAGCGGGAAATTACCGAGGCCGTGGAGGCCATGCAGCGCCGCGCCGGGCCGGGGCTGGCCCTTGCCTTGCGCAGCAGCGCCGTTGGTGAGGATTCCTTGGGCGTTTCTTTTGCTGGTCAGTATCGTTCAGAACTTAATGTGCCGCCCGAAGAGGCCTGCGAGGTCTGGAAGGAAATCATCGCCAGCAAGTATGCCGTTACCGCCATGAGCTACCGCTATCAGCACGGTATCCCCGATGATGCCGCGCCCATGTGCGTGGGCGTGCTCGCCATGGTGCCCGCCGCCGCTGGCGGCGTGGCTTACAGCCGCGACCCGGTGGCTGCCGCGCGCGGGCAGGAGCAGGTACTGCTCAATGCCGTGCCGGGGCTGCCGCAAGCTGTGGTGGATGGTGCTGTTACGCCGGATGTTTTTATTTTTACCAGGACCAACCCGCCTAAGCCCATCAGCAAAAGCCTTGCCGGGCTTGCAGGCGTGCCAGCCAGCCTTACGGATGCGCAGGCCGCAGACCTCGCCCAGGTGGCACTGGCGTTGGAAGAATACTACGCCGAGCCGCAGGATGTGGAGTGGGCGCTTAATTCCCGCACCGGGCGTATTGTGGTGCTGCAAAGCCGCCCCTTGCACGAGGCTGATGCCGCCACAGAAAACCGTACCTATGCTGATGGCGTGCCTTCAGGGACGGCTGAATGCAAAATTTCGGCGGAGAATCGACCCGGTGGGCCAGACATCCTCGCATGCGGGGGTGTAGCTGTGAGCCCTGGCGTGGGCATGGGGCCTGTGTTTGTTGCCCGCAAAGAAGCGGACATGCTTTCCTTCCCCAAGGGGGGCATTCTTGTTGTCGAGCGGGCTTTGCCCCGCTGGGCTCCGCTGCTTTCCCGCGCGGCGGGCATGGTCAGCGAAACTGGCGGCATGGCGGGGCATTTGGCTTCTGTTGCCCGCGAATATCGTCTGCCAGCCGTATTCAGTTTGCCCAAGGCCTGTACGTTGCTGGAAAACGCCGGGGATGCCACGCTTGATGCGGGCCGGTGCGCCGTGTACGCGGGGCTTAACCCCCATCTTGCCGCCTATATTGCCGAGCCGCCCAACCTCATGGAGGGCAGCCCCGTGCATCAGCGGCTTGAAGCGTTGGCCCGCCTGATGGTGCCGCTGCACCTGCTCGACCCGGAATCACCGCAATTTGCCCCGCAACATTGCCAGACCCTGCACGATATCACCCGTTTTTGCCACGAAACATCCGTGCAGCTCATGTTTGAGGATGGCTCGGATGTTAATCAGCGTATGGGCAAACAGCTCAAGGCTGGCGTTAAGCTGCAATACTGGATTGTGGATATGGGGGGCGGCTTTAAGCGGCACGTGGGCGGAGCGGTGGTGGATATCGCCGATATCGCCAGTTCCCCCATGTTGTCATTGTGGGACGGTATGGTTGCTGTGCCCTGGGCTGGGCCGCCAGCCGCCAGTGCTTCTGGCTTTATGAGCGTGATGCTTGAAAGCACCATGAACCCGGATTTGGAAAGCACGGCGCCCAATGCCATGTCTAACAAAAATTTTTTTATTATTTCAGATAATTATATGATTTTACAGGCCCGCTATGGCTACCACTTTTGCACGGTGGAAAGCCTGGCTGGCGCTAATAATCATGAGAATTTTGTCAACTTCCAGTTCAAGGGCGGGGCTGCCGATCGCCAGCGCAGACGCCTGCGCGCGCGTATGGTGGCTGATCTGCTGGAGCAGCACGGATTCCGCGCGGATGTGAAGGACGATTCGCTCTTTGCCGTGGCGGAGAATTTTTCCGCTGCCGAAATTCTGCAAAAAACACGCATGCTCGGTTATCTGCTCATCCATACGCGGCAGGTGGACATGATCATGCTGGAGCAGGAGCGTGCGGCGGCCCTTAAAAATAAACTGGGCGGTGACATGCTTTCGCTGCTTGATCGCCCCTTGCCGCCCGCAAACTAAAAAGTTCACCCCATATCTCCGCCGCGTCAGCAATTGACGCGCAATATCCTGTGGTTATGGGCTACTAGCGTTTGTCATCGCCCAAGCTGTCCTGGCTTGTGCGCCGTGTTTGCTCTTGCCTTTGCAATCCTAGCTGTTTACTAC
>QKDT01000244.1 GCA_003251995.1 Desulfovibrio desulfuricans | reverse complement strand
GCAACGCGCCAAACATCTGGTTGAAAAAACCCGAAGGCTTGGGCCCGGTAAGGCCCATAGCCATGTGCAACTGCCCGGCTGCAATGAGCAGCGCGGCCCCGGTGGAAAATGCCACCATGACGGAATGCGAGATAAAATTGACAAGGTCGCCCAGACGCGCCAGCCCCATGCCCAACTGAATAAGCCCGCACAAAAGCGCCATGCCAAATATGTAGGCCATGCGCGCTTCTTCTGGCATGTCGCTGATAAGTTCGCCGCCCACACTGATGGTAGCCAGGGTGGAAAAAATGATCATGGAGATGGCATTGGTGGGGCCGGCAGCCATGTAGCGGGACGAACCCCACAGCGCCGCCAGCACCACGGGCAGCATGCAGGCGTAAATGCCGTATTGGGGATGCACCCCTGCTATGATGGCGTAGGCCATGGCCTGAGGCACAGCCATAGGAGTAACGGTGAGGGCCGCCGAAAGATCCGCCTTTAAATCCTGGACGGAGTATGTCTTGATTGTCTCAAGAAAGGGAAAAAGCCGGGCGGCTCGCATGGCTAGTCCTCGCGGGTTGCATCGTCCTCAAGGCGCAGAACATCGTGCCCAAGCGCATAGTGCATCAAACGCGGGCGGTCTGCAGATTTTTTGAGCGAATTGATAATGCGGGTCATGCGTCGCGTGCCTTCAAGCACGCCGCCCAGATGCCCAGCCAGCTCGGTGAGGTCGTTGCGGGCCAGGGCGCGCTCCAGTTCCATGCCGAGCATGCGTCCGCGCGAGTCTTCGGGAAATTCTGCCAGCAGCACACGGGCAAGGCGCAGACTGCGGGCCTGATTGGCGTCCAGGTCTTCCACCAGTTCGCCGCAGTATTCCGCCTGATTGCGCATGACGTTGAGGGCGTTGTTGCCGTAGTGGGCCATGGCCCCGGCGGCTTTTTCAAGCGTATCGCGGGCAACGGCTACGCGTCGGCCCACGGTCAGCGAAACAATGCTGGCGCATTTTGAAAGAAACCGCTCGTCAAAGCTTTCAAAGCCGTACTCACGTTTGGTATACAACATCACCAGGCCAAAGGGGGGCTTGTTGCTGCGCTCGCGCAGCACAAATGCCAGGCGGGAGCGGTAGCCCTCTTTGTAGATGATGCAGTCAAACGATTCGCCGCCCATCGCCAGGGATTGAAGATTGTTGGAAACCACATAGCGGGCATGCCCTTCAAGAATGGCGCGCATAACCGGGTGTTCGCGCAGGCCTTCTTCAAGCATGGGGGCCACAATGGGTATGCTGCCGCCGTCAACCTGGTTGGCTGAGCGGGCTACCCATTCGCCGTTGGCATTGCGCAGGCGGCAAACATACATGTCGGCGTACAGGGCGTGGACGAGGATTTCGGCGCTTTGCCGCAGCACCTCGCCAGGGGGGGCCATGCGGTCGGCAATGGCGAGCAGGTCGTTGGAAACGCGCAGCAGCATTTCCGTATCGTTTTGCATGGCAGAAACAGAGGTGAGCAGCATAAGCAGGCAGCGCCAACTGCGCATGGGTACCCCGCGCAGGCAGGGGTGATAGCCGGTGTTGAGAGAGCGCTTTGCGGCAGGGAACAGGGCAATAGCTGCTGCTCGCATCTCGGGCGGCGCATATTTGAGGAGGCGCTTGATTTCCTCGCGGATGTATTCGGGCGAATGCTGGGACACGGTTTGCTCCATTTCCCTTGCGTATCAGCTCAGGCCGACCGCATGGAAACCGGCGCGTCTATGCGCGTGTAAAACGTTGTTGCCCTGACGAACCGCCTGATTTCTCGCGAAAGGCTGCGCCGGGCGCCCTCTTTTTGCTCTTGCAGCAGCTTTAGCGCGCATGGTGTGCAAGCCTTTTTTCACAGAAATAAGTATAGGTGGGAAAAAAGGTCTGGTCAACGGTATCGCATAAAAGGAGCCGTTTGTTCTGAATTAAAGTACACATTTTGTAAAGTAGTTTATCCTTGGTGTGTGAAGAATTGGCAAAGGATTTGCAAGAAGTGTTGCGGAAGACTCTCAATCGTCGGAATCCCGACGGTTCTGCCTACGGGCAGGGTTCATGAGATCAGCCCTACAACCGCAGACGGCGGCAGGATAAAACCGAGCCGACGCCCACGGGGATGCCCATGAAACAACGTAACACCATATTGCTCATATCACTCGGCCTGGCGGCTGCTCTGCTGGTGCTGGGGCTGTTGGCAGGTTTTGTGCCGCAAAGCGAAGGGCCGGAACTGCGCCGACGCGCCAGTGGCATGGTTGCACGCCTGCGCCCAGAGGACATGCCGATTCCTATCCTTGCTCAAGGCGACGGCATACGGCAGTGGGCCGTGCGCAGGGCTGTGGAGCAACTTTCTGATCAGTCAAACCCAGGTCAGAGCCGCGATGCCGATGTTGCTGCGCGCCATGTGTCCGGCGCGGAGAGCGCGCGAGGTAAGGGGCCTGTCTCTGGTCAGCCTTCTGCGAGGCGTATTGTTTCATTTGACGGGGCAGGCATAAGCCTTGATACGGGCGAGCCTGCATTGGCCTTTTCTGGTGACGCGCAGGGCGATTTTGCGCCGCTTTTGGCGTTGGACGGCGCGTCCATGCCGGTTTTGGTCAGCAACCAGCCGCGAGATTACGGCGATGCCCTTGACGCGGCAGGGCGGCCCCTGCGGTGGGTAACGCCCAAGGCCATGATGGCGGGCTATTCACCCCGGGTGGTGCGCCGGGCTGTCATCGAAGTGCTGCGCCACGGTACGGTTTTTGACAATTTTGTTGGTGATATTGATGACAACAACATGGAAAAGCTCCAAGCCAGAGCGCGACGTTATCAGAGCCTGGTGGAAAATTTTGCGCGGCGGTACAATTTGAGTACAGAGCTTGTGTACGCTATCATCCACAGCGAGAGCGATTTTTCACCAACGCTGGTCAGCAACAAGTCAGCCATGGGGCTTATGCAGGTGGTGCCCGATACCGCCAACGACGAAGTTCATCGCTATCTTTATGGCAGTGTGGGTGATATGGGTTTTGAAGACCTGCGCGTGCCAGAGACCAACATCCGCTACGGCACAACCTATCTGCACATTCTGTTTACCCGCTATTTTGCCGGGGTTAACGATCCACGTGCGAGGGAATACTGCACGGTTGCCGCCTACAACATGGGGCCCAACGGCTTTTTACGCCTTTATGGCAAAACCATGGATGAAGCCATCAACGCCATCAATGCCATGAGTGTTGATGATTTTTACAGGGATCTTGCCACACGCCTGCCCGCCCGTGAGACGCGTTTCTACGTTGCAAGGGTGCAGAGAATGAAGGCCCAGTATGCCTCGTTGCGCTAAGGTTGCTTGTTCCGTATTTTTCGTGTGTCCTACCTGGCATTGAAGGCGGATTTACAGCGAAAAATGGTTGTGGTGCCTATAAAAACAACGTACATGTTCATCAACGCCGAGCCCCCCAACCCTATGCCCGGCTATTTTTTAGAGGAGTGGTCATAACCATGCGAATCCGTTTTTTTATGCCGCTGGCTTTGCTGCTGAGCTTTATGCTTTTTGCCTGCCAACAGGGCGACAATAACGCCCAGCCCAAGGTGGCGGTGGTGGATATGGCGCGCGTGATGCGCGATAGCGAACCCGGCAAGGCCGGTGTGAAGTTCCTTGAAAGCCTTCAGGGCGACATGCAGACCAAGCTCAACGGCATCCAGCAGCGCCTGGAAGCCAACCCCAAGGACGTTGAAGCTCAAAAAGAACTTCAGGCCGTGTACATGTCTGCCCAGCAGCGTATGCAGGCTGAACAGCAGAATGTCGTCAATCAGTTGTATGACACCATTCAGCGCGTTATCAATGGCTACCGCGCCGAAAAGGGCTATGCCGTCATTATCAGCACCGAAGCTGCCGCCGCCTTTGATTCCAAGAGCGACGTGACCAACGAAGTGCTGGAACTTGTGAACAAGCAGAAGGTTGAGTTCAAGGCCGTGACGCCCGAAGCCCCCAAGGCTCCTGAAGCTGCCCCTGCCCCCAATGCAGAAGCGCCCAAGGCTGACAAGAAGTAAGACCGAATCCGCCCGGTTGTTTTTAGGCGAATGCAAAGGCCCCCCGTGCAGGCGAGGGGCCTTTTTTATGGATTGTCCACAGGCTTATTCCAAGAGGCAAGCCATGCCACGCCCAAACGGGCGTCAGGGTGACGTTTTTGGTAAAGTACGATATGATGGGTGATAACCGCCTAGAATGATAAACAGTAAAAACTGTTTGTTCGTTCAAACAGTTTTTACTGGACAAGGGGAGAAAGCAGCGCCATAGTTTGCCGTGCCCACCGACTGACAGGGGGGCAAAAACGCATACCAATGGGAAAAGGTTGATTATGTTGCAAGCGCTGTTTGCCGTTTTGCCCGTATTTTTGATAATTGGCACGGGTGCTCTTTTGCGCAGTCGCGATATTATGCCAGAGAATGCAGGCCCGGTTCTTGGTATCTATGTGCTCAAGCTGGCTTTGCCCCTGCTGATACTTCACCTGCTTGCCGGGGCCAGTCTGGCAGACCTGGGGCATGGGGCCTTTTGGGCGGGTATTATTGGCTCTCAGGTTGTTATGTACTGCCTTGGCTACGTGGGCGACAGGCTGTTTTGTCGGCGGGGCGTGGGGCCAGCCGTCATTGCCGGGCTTTCCTGCTCTGCCTGTAATGCCGCCTTTGTGGGTCTGCCCATCGTATCCAACCTGTTTCCCAACAATGCTTCGGCAATGCTTATTGCCGGTCTTTGCACACTCACACCCAATGTGGTGATGATTGTCGGTCAGTCACGTCTGGACGCGCTCGCCGGTTCGCTGGCCTGGGAGGGGGGCAATCCTCTCAAATTCGTGGGCAAGCTTTTGCGGGTGTTCATTCTTGGCAATCCCATTCTGCTTTCAACGCTGGTGGGCATTGCGCTTTCTGCCACTGGTATTGGATTGTGGGCACCCATCGACCGAGCGGTGAGCCTTGTGGGCTACACGGCTGCCCCCTGTATGCTGCTGTCGCTGGGGCTTGATCTGCGACAAAAGATGATGGTGGCAACGCGCCAGGCCCACGGACACGCAATTGCGCGGCACGCGTGGTTCATGCTCTGCAAGCTTGTGCTACACCCGCTATTGTGCTGGGCCATGCTGGCGGCCTTTGGGGTTTCTGGCCTGTGGCTGGTGATCAGTGTGATCATCAGTGCCACAGCCACGGCACTGGTTGTGACTGTAATCGCCGAAGTATACAGCGCCGTGCCAGAAGAGGCGGCACTGACGGCTGTGGTTGCCAACGGGCTGAGTATCTTTACCCTGACAGGGTTTGTGTGGGTATTTCAGGTCTTGGGCATGGTGTAGCTGGTTGCACAGCGCAAAAAAACGGGCTTTGCTCCTCAGTATCTGCACTGGGAACAAAGCCCGTTTTTTTATGGCTCATGAAAGAGGGGCAGGGGTGAATTGCCCGTAACAGACCCGTATCAAGGGTGCGGCACACATGCGCAGAATTTCTCTGAACTCGCCCTCTGGGACAAGGCCCGCACCAGGGCCAGCACCCAGAATTCAAACCAGGGTTCCGGCCAGGGTTCCGGCCAGGGCTCCGGTTCAGGCAAAATTAGCCGCGTGATAACTGCTGCGCACCAGCGGGCCGGAGAATACGTGGTGTACGCCCAGGGACTTGCCGTATGCGGCGTACTGGTCAAACTGCTCGGGCGTCACGTAACGATCCAGCGTGTGGTGCTGACGTGTGGGGGGCAGGTACTGCCCGATGGTGATGATGGAGCAGCCCGCCGCGTGCAGGTCTTTGATCACCTCAAACACCTGATCATCGGTTTCTCCCAGCCCCACCATCAGGCCGCTTTTAGCGGTCATGCCGCAGTCGTTCACGCGGCGCAACAGCTCAAGGCTCTGGGCGTAATCAGCCTGCGGGCGCACCTGAGCGTACAGCGCCGGGTGCGTCTCAACATTGTGGTTGATGATGTGGGGCTTGGCGTCCATGACCGTGCGCAGGGCATCGGCATCCCCCTGAAAATCGGGGATAAGCACCTCAACGCTGGCCTGCGGCACGGCCTGCTGGAGCGCCTGGATAACTGCCGCAAAATGGGCGGAGCCTCCATCGGCAAGGTCGTCGCGCGTCACAGAAGTGACAACCACATGCTTGAGCCCCAACGTAAGCGCCGCTTGGGCCACGCGCTGCGGTTCAGTGGGGTCGGGGGCGGTGGTCTGCCCAGAAGTAATGTTGCAAAAGCGGCAGTTGCGCGTGCAGGTTTCGCCCAAAATCAAAAAAGTAGCGGTGCCGGAAGAAAAGCACTCCTGCCGGTTGGGGCAGTTGGCCTCTTTGCAAACGGTTGACAAGCCCTGTTCGCTCAGCAAGCCGGAAGTCGTAAAAAAGCGCCTGTCCGAAGCCAGCGGGCGGCGCAGCCATGCGGGCTTGCGCAGGGGGGCGTTGGCAGCGCCGTTGTTGGAAGATGCGGGTTGGGTCATGTCTGTATCCTTTGCGGTATAATGCCGAAATTACTATTGATTCGCGGCGCTGCCGTAGTGTTGCTCTTCGCCTGCGCGCCGAGGTGATTCGGCTCAGGGGCGGCCCTCAAGCAGGCTTTGGCAGGCCTCTGCTGATTGCAGCGGTGGGAGCGTTTGCTCGAAGACTTCGCAAAAGGCCTCCAAAAAGCAGCGCTTCACATCATCCATGCCCGCCGGGTCGCCGGTCTGCTCGCGCTGTACGGATGTAGC
>QKDT01000297.1 GCA_003251995.1 Desulfovibrio desulfuricans | reverse complement strand
AAATTCGGCAATTACTCTGCGCTCTGTCCAGTCTGCGAATGCGGGGCCATCGGCAGTACCGACAGCCCCGATCAATCTGCTGAACATGCCGCGCGGGGCAAAGAAGCCTACGCGGGTACTGATCAGCCTAAAGTCTCAGCTAATCCTTGGGGCGGTTATCCACAATGCGCTTGGCCTTGCCCTCTGAGCGCTCAATGGAGCGCGGCTCCATAAGGCGCACCTTGGCAGAAACCCCAAGGTATTCCTTGATGGTTTTTTGCAAGCGGCCTTCAAGCATCTGCAACTTGCGGATTTCGTCCGCAAAGAGATTTTCGTTCATCTCCACGCGCACTTCAAGGGTATCAAGGTTATGCGAGCGGTCTACAATGATCTGGTAGTTGGGGGAAAGGCCCTCGCTTTCCATCAAAATACCTTCAATCTGCTGCGGGAACACATTGACGCCGCGGATGATGAGCATGTCATCACTGCGGCCTTGCAGGCGCGAAATACGCACATGGGTACGTCCGCAGCGGCAGGGGGTATAATCAAGGCTGGTGAGGTCGCGCGTGCGGTAGCGCAACATGGGTATGCCTTCCTTGGTCAGTGTGGTCAGCACCAGTTCACCCACTTCGCCGGGGGGGAGCTGGTCGCCCGTGACGGGGTCAATGATTTCGGGCAAGATGTGGTCTTCCCACAGGTGCATGCCGCACTTGGCTTCCTCGCACTCCATGGCAACGCCAGGGCCCATGATTTCGGATAATCCGTAGATATTCAGAGCGCTGATGTCCATCTTGTCTTCAATATCGCGGCGCATGGCTTCAGACCACGGCTCGGCGCCGAAGACGCCGATGCGCAGGGGCAGATCGCGAAAATTCACACCCGCTTCAAGGGATGCTTCCCACAGGTGCAGACCATAGGAGGGCGTGGCGCACAGCACTGTTGCGCCAAAGTCGCGCAGCAATCCGGCCTGCCGACGGGTTGCGCCGCCAGAGGCGGGAACAACGGTAGCTCCAAGGCGCTCAGCGCCGTAGTGAGCGCCAAGACCACCGGTAAAGAGGCCATATCCGTAGGCCACATGCACCACGTCGGTGCGCACCACCCCGGCGGCGGCCAGGCTGCGGGCCATCAGTTCTGCCCATGTTTCAAGGTCTCGCTGGGTATAACCCACCACAACGGCTTTGCCTGTGGTGCCGCTGGAGGCGTGCAGGCGAACAATGTGATCCTTGGGCACAGCAAACAGCCCGTAAGGATAGTGGTTGCGCAAATCCTGTTTTTCCGTAAACGGCAGCAGTCTAAGATCTGCCAGCGATTTGATGTCGGCGGGGGTGATGCCTGCCTCGTCAAAGCGTTTGCGATAAAAGGGCACGTTGGCGTATACGCGGTTGCACAAATCACGCAGGCGGCGCAGTTGCAGCGCCTCCATTTCTTCGCGTGGCAGAGTTTCCTGTTTAATGTTGAAAAGCACGGCCCTCTCCTTCTGCGGCTGGCGTTTAGCGGCGTAAAGCGCTCGCTGATCCCTGAAAAGCTTCGTTTGGGTATGCCGCAATGCGCTGGCGCGGTCAATAAGAAGCAGGGCGATTTTGCGCCCGGTTCAGAAGGCTGAAGCCCCGAGGTACCATTGCTCTTGGCACATCTTTACGTTATGTGCAGGGTATGGAAAACAACACTCCTTTTTCACCTGTCGGGGGCGCTGCCTCCAAGCGTTATTCGGATGTACCTCTGGAAGAAAAACTGGCGGACGTGGTCACGTGGCTTGAAGAGCACAAAGGCTCGCGTGTGGTCAGCATAGATATGGCTGAGCAGGGCGGTTTTGCCGATGCTCTGGTCATTGCCAGCGCCGGGTCAGTGCGCCATGCGCAGAGCCTCGCCGATGGCGTGGGCGAGCTTTGCCGCCAACGCAATTATGAATATCTGCGTATGGAAGGCTACTCCGCTGGTCAGTGGATTCTGGTGGACATGAACGACATCGTCGTAAATGTATTTCTGGAGCCAGTGCGTGATCTTTATGGTCTTGAAGCCCTGTGGGGCAAAGCCGCGTCGCTGGCAGAATCCCGAACCGGGGAATAACTATGACGCCCACGCTCTTGCTGATTCTCGATGGCTGGGGCCTTACCGAGCCAGGGCCCGGCAACGCGCCTTTTGTGGCTGCAACGCCCAACATGGACGCGCTCAACGCGCGCTGTCCGCATTCCCGTTTGGCTGCCTCTGGGCGCGATGTGGGTCTGCCGCGCGGTTACATGGGCAACTCTGAAGTGGGGCATCTGAACATTGGCGCTGGGCGTGTGGTGTATCAGGATATGACCCGCATCGACGTGGCACTGGAAGACGGCAGTTTTGACGCCAATCCGGTGCTCAACGGGCTGATTGAATCAGTACGCAAGCGCGGCAGCAGGCTGCATCTGGTGGGGCTGCTTTCGGATGGCGGCGTACACAGCCACATCCATCATCTTGAAGCTCTGTGCGCGCTGGCCCATAAGGCCGGGGTGCCTGTGCGCATTCATTGCCTCATGGACGGGCGCGACAGGGATCCGCACAGCGGCGTTGACTTTATGCGCGCGCTGCAAAAGAGCATTGAAGGGCAGCCCCAAACGCGCATTGCCAGCATGGTGGGCCGTTTTTATGCCATGGACCGCGACAAGCACTGGGAGCGGCTTTCTGAAGCCTGGGATGTGATCGTTCACGGCACCCCCGGCACGTCGCTTTCGCCTGTTGCAGCCATTGAGGCCTCTTATGAGGCTGGCATCACAGATGAATTCATCAAGCCCCTGTGCTTTGCAACAGACGATGCCCCCGGTATGACCGATGGCGACGGGCTGTTTTTGTTCAACTTCCGCGCTGACCGCATGCGCCAGTTTACCCAGGCTTTTATTCAGCCTGAGTTTGACGGCTTTGACCGCGGAAACGTGCCGGCGCTCGTGGGGATTGCTTCCATGACCGCCTATGAGTCGAGCTTCAATATCCCCGTGGCCTTTCCCAAAGAGGCCGTGAGCATGGGGCTTGGCGAGGTGGTTTCGCAGCAGGGCCTGAGGCAGTTGCGCCTTGCGGAAACAGAAAAATACGCGCACGTCACCTATTTTTTCAACGGCGGCCTTGAAGAACCTTTCCCCGGTGAAGATCGTATCCTGGTGCCATCGCCGCGCGAGGTGAAGACTTACGACCAAAAGCCCTCCATGAGCGCAGTTGAAGTGACGGACAAATTTGTGGAAGCCTGGAATTCCGGCGTCTATGATCTTGTGGTCTGCAATCTTGCCAATGGCGACATGGTGGGCCATACGGGTGTTCTTCAGGCCGCGGTAGACGCCTGCGAGGTGGTGGACACCTGCGTTGGTCGCATGGTCGCCGCCGTGGAATCGCGTAGGGGACGCATGATTATTATTGCCGACCATGGCAATTGCGAAAAAATGCTTACCCCTGAAGGGCAGCCACACACGGCCCATACAACAAACCCTGTGCCCTGCATTTTGCTTGAGCCAGATGGAAAAGTGACCTCAATTGCGGACGGCAGACTGGCTGACGTTGCCACGACCATTCTTGGGCTTTGGGGAATGCAGCCCTCTGCATTGATGACCGGGCGTAATCTGGCCGCGCCGCAAAATGAAGGGGAGGCCAAACGTGGCTGAGCGTAAGCGACCCCTCCAACCCGTTGCACCTGACGGGATGGAGATTCTGTTTTTTTATCAGTGCCCCAACTGCGGCAAGCATGTGCCGCAAGCCAGCCCCACAGAGCCCCGCATGGTGCGGTGCCCCGGCTGTGCCCAGTCTTTTCCCATAATTCCGGTTGACGAGCACAGCTTGCACTATGTGCGCATAATGCTGGCAGAGGGCAAGGCTGCCGCCGACCCGGATTTTTTGTAGCTCAGACCTGTATAATACATGGTTGGGTGAGTATTTGGCCCGCCTCTGATTTGGGATGTCGCAACGCGCGATAGCCTGAACCAGGGGCGGTTTTCGTTTTCATGCACTATATGCCCTGCTGGCAAGGGCAACATACGCGGATTAGCAAAAAAATTGAACGCAGCTTGTGTTCAAGCCAAGTGTGCCCGGGTTCACCTCAATGTGAAGACATTGGCCTTTGGTGCGGAATATCAGGTAAATGATGCCAAACCTGATGGGGGGCCTGATAGTGTTTTTGTGTCATTGCGGCGTCATTTTTTTGCCATTGTGTCAGATTGGTAAAAATTTTTTGACGAAAACGGTTGCCTTCATCACTCATTATAGGTATGTTTTCCCAGCCTGTGTTGGAGCAGGCCTGTGTTAACCCTGTGGGAAAAACTAGAGAGGAAGGGATTTATGAAACGCATCTGTACGCTTATCCTGGCCGCCGGCCTGGTGTTCGGCGCGGCCACCGGTGCCAGCGCTATTGATTTCAAGGCTAAGGGCCAGTGGCTCGTGGGCTTCAGCGCTGGTAACGTTGACCCCACCAGCAAGACTTCCCGTAATGGCGTGAAGAGCAAGTCTGAAACCAACGACAAGTTCGCCGCTCAGCAGCGCGTACGCTTGCAGTTGGACGCCGTGGCTTCTGAAGCCCTGTCCGGCACCGTGTATTTTGAAATTGGCGATCAGACTTGGGGTAACAGCGACTCTGGTGGTGCCCTCGGCGCTGACGGTCGTGCTGTCGAAGTGAAGAACGCCTACATCGACTGGGCCATCCCCCAGACCGATGCCAAGGTCCGCATGGGTATCCAGGGTCTTGCTCTGCCCAACACCGTTGCCGGTGGTTCCGCTGTGCTTGATACCGACGTGGCCGCTGTTGTGGCTTCCTACAAGTTCAACGAAAACGTGGGCCTCACCGCGTTTTGGGCGCGTCCGTTCAACGACAACTTTGACGGCAGCGACACCCGCTACAACACCAACACCAATGATCGCAACTATCTGGACAACATGGATCTGTTCGGTGTGATGGCTCCCCTGACCTTTGACGGTGTCAACCTGACGCCTTGGGTCATGTACGGCATGCAGGGCAAGAACACCCTGACCGGCTACACCAACAACTCCTGGCGCGTGACCGACGGTAACCCGCCCTACACCCTGCGTCCTTATCCTCTCGCCGCCCAGATCACTGCCGCTGGCAGCGACACCGTGTCTGGCGGCACCAGCAAGGCTTACGGCTCCATGTTCTGGGCCGGTCTGCCCATCGCTGTGACCATGTTTGATCCGTTGAATCTCGAACTGGACATCAACTACGGCTATGTGGAAAGCATGGGTCGTTATGATGTGCAGAAGGGCCAGAGCGGCGAAATCGTGCGCGGCAGCACCCAGCGTCAGGGCTGGTTGGCCAAGGCTCTTGTTGAATACAAGATGGATTGGGCCACCCCTGGTCTGTTCGGCTGGTACGCCTCTGGCGACGACGGCAGCGTGAAGAACGGTTCCGAACGCATGCCTTCTCTGGTGCCCACCGGTACCGCCACCTCCTTCATGGGTGATGGCAACCTTGGCTGGCTGCGTCAGGATTACGGCGTTGACTACGCCGGTAGCTGGGGCCTTGGTCTTCAGTTGAAGGACATGAGCTTCCTCGAAGACCTCAAGCACACCTTCCGCGTGGCTTACTGGGGCGGCACCAACAGCACCAGCATGGTGAAGTACATGCCCAACGCTTACTCCTGGAGCAACGGTCTGGGCGTGACGCCTTACCTGACCACCAGTGACGCCCTTGTGGAATTCAACCTCGTGAACTCCTACAAGATCTACCAGAACCTGGAAATGAACCTGGAACTGGACTACCTGGTCAACTGCATGGACAACAGCACCTGGAAGAAAGCCCAGACCCCCAGCTCGTTCAGCAAGCAGGACATGTACCAGGCCAAAGTGGTCTTCGCGTACAGCTTCTAATTCGAGCTCTACCGTCCTCGGACGGTTTGATACGCATTCAAAGGGAGGCCTTCGGGCCTCCCTTTTTTATGGCTTAAGCAAGTTGCCGCATCTGCACGTAAACCAGAAAACCGCCCACCATTGCACTGACCTTATCAGGTAAGCAATGCAAAAAAGTTATGTTTTTCTGAACTGTTATGACCATAAACACCGCTCATTTTGGGGCGGTGTTTATGGTTTTTTGATCATGCCACCGCTTTAGTGAATGGGTTGTCGGGCTGACCAACAAAAGACATATGCCCCCCTGTAAGCATAGGCGCGAATTCGCCTGGTATTGTATGGTTATGCCTGAGTGATGGAGTTCAGGTCACATGGCAAATTGAGCTGGAAGGCGCCGCCATGGTCAAGATGCTTTTGGCATCGCACCCACAGCCGTAGCCGTGTACGTTGCGGTGAGCGGAGGTGGTTCTTCCAGAGTATTGCCAACAATTCAGGTAGGCGCATTTTCTGAGCAGGACTAACACTGTAATCCGTATCTGTTATGTCCACAGATGGCTTGCAGCCAGTGATCTGGCGGTACGTGGCGTACATGCCCCCGAAAACCGGTCATGTTGCGTTGAGCCTATGCCATAGCCCCTTCCCCATTACGATCATTGGATAGTCTGTAGGGCAAACGCGACCAGAGCCCGCATACACGGGCCCTGGCGAGGAGAAGAGAAGGAGAGGGTTGGAGTCTGTAGCAGGAGGTTGTGAAGGAGATTTAGCGGCGTTTCTGCAATCGGTCGCGCAGAATGATGGCGAGCAGATTCATGCCCAACACCAGCAACAGCAGCACCAGGCCGGTGCCGTACTGCAAGGGACGGGTTTTGTCGATTTCCGTACCTGCCGTGGCAAGCACATACATATGATAGGGCAGGGCCATAACCGGGCTGAATATGGAATCTGGCCCCTTGGGGGTATAGAAGACCGAAGCCGTAAACAT
>QKDT01000030.1 GCA_003251995.1 Desulfovibrio desulfuricans | reverse complement strand
AAAGACGGGCATCGGCATTGTGCGCAATGCCGCTTTGCGCCGGGCTTAAGCCGCTGAGTAATGTGGCGTATATGGGGCGCGAGAGCGGCGGCAGCTCCCCTTGCAGCTCAGTATGACGCGCCATGCCAGCATCAACGAGCGACTGCATGTAGCTCATGCAGCGGCGGGCCGTGGCGGCGGCAAGGCCATCCAGCAGCACAAAGATTACGCCCTGCATTACCAGTCTCCCTTACCTGCCGGGCGGGGGCCAAAATCCATACCGGGGGCCTGCGCGCGCAGTTGGGCGGCAGTGAGGCCGCGTACGGCATAATTGCGCGCAAGCCAGGTCAAAAAATCGTAAATTTTGTTGTACAGCGCATCGGCGGCTTTTTGATCGGGAATATTGGGCGAGCCGCCGGGCAGCATCTCGGACGAATGCCAGAACAAACTCAAAACCTGCCCGCCCCGCGCCATATGCAGCCGCGTTGCCGCCCGCATGACCGCGGCATTGTGCCACACCGGGTTTGGGCTCAACGCGCCCCAAAAATGGAACGAATCCGCCCAGGCAGCGCCCCGTGCGCAACCATGCCACAGCCGCGCCAATGTGCGCGAAAGCGGGATTTGCGTTACCGGCGATTCAAGCAGACCGGGGGCGTCTTCCAGCCAGTAGGGATCAGAGGGAGCAAGAAAATGGTCTGGCCCGTCATGAAAGACGCGCAGAGGGCATATCGAGCTGTCAAAGGTAATGCCTTCCTCTGCCAGCAAGGGGCGCACAACGGATTTTAGATCCCAGCGCCCCATACGAAAGCTGGTCAGCGGGGCACCCTGAAAGTCGCGCCCGGCATCCAGCAGGGTGCGCAGGCGTTGGCGCAGCAGCTCCCGCGGCAATCGGTCTGTGCGGATGGGCGGCCCCTGTGTTTCGGGGGCTGGCCCGGCGGCCTCGTCCTCCAGGGGCGGGGTGCTCCAGTGGGGCAGGTGGGCGGCTATTTCCGCATCGCAATGGTCGCGCATCCAGGCAAGGTGCCCGCAGGCTTCTGCATTGGCAAAAACCGTATGCGCACAAAATAACGTCAGGGGAAAGCCCAGTTCGCGGGTCAGGGGTGCAAGCCTGCGCAAAAGAGCCACGTTGCGCACGCCGCAGCCTTTTGCGGCGTAACTGCCAGAAAACAGACCTTCTTCTTCTACATCAAGGCTCACAATCACGCGCAATGCGGGTTTGTCTGCCTGGGAACCGAAGGCAATATCGTTGGTGCTGTTGGTCATTAGCCAAGTGTAAGCTCAAGAGTGGCGCATGGCAATGTGGTGCGCCTGCGAGCCCCGGCCTGCGCGTGTTGAGTGTGGAGGTAATAAAATAATTATGTATGAATTAAATTGGTTACATAAGCGCGGCATGGGCGGCCTTGCAAAACCGAGGGGAATGCATACAATAAAGCTCAAGTCGGGACGGCGGCTAAGCTGCGACTGCCCCTTGTTATATTAAGGAGAAGCATGACCATTCCCCAGCGTATCCTCTTTTTTATGGAGGATCTTTGTTACGGCGGCACGCAACGTCAGACTCTTGAACTGGCCCGCCGCCTGGATCGCAGCCGTTTTACGCCGGTCATGCTCACGCTCACTGGCCCTACGGATCTGGATGAAGCCGCCCGCGAGGCGGAAATAGAGCTGCACCACATGGGGCATGACCGCAAGGTGCCGCCCCTGTTTTTTGCTGCCCTGTGTTCCAGGCTTCGCGCCTTGCAGCCAGATGTTATCGTGCCCTGTACCGCCTTGCCCAACATTTGGGGGCGCATATGGGGGCGGCTCGCCTGGTTGGGGGCGCAAAACGGCCCGCGCGTGGTGGGCACCTGTCGTGGCGGCGGCGGCCCCAAGCGGCAGCATGAGCGCTGGCTCTGGCGGCTTACGGATCATATGATTTGCAATTCGGAAGCGTTGCATGAAATACTGCTCCAATTTGGCGTGCCGCAAGCGCGCTTGAGCTATATCCCCAACGGGGTGGATACTGAATTTTTTGCGCCTTCGGGGGCCGCGCCCTCGGCCCGTGCGTCCGAGATAGTTTGTGTGGCGCGCCTTGCGGGCGACAAGGATCACCTGACCCTGCTGCGCGCCTTTGAGCGCGTGCTGCAACGCCATCCCTCTGCGCGGCTGCGCATTGTGGGCGATGGCCCGGAGCAAGCCAATCTGCACCAGTGGGCTGCGGAGCATCCTGCGGGAATAAATGTGGATTTTATCCCCGGTGGGCTTGATATGCGCGCTCATTACGCCGCTGGGCGTATATTTGCGCTTTCTTCTGTGCGCGAAGGCCAGCCCAATGTGATTCTTGAAGCCATGGCCTGCGGGTTGCCCGTGTGCGCCACCTCTGTGGGGGGGATTCCCCGTCTTGTGGAAAGTGACCAAAACGGGCTGCTTTCTCCGGCTGGCGACGATGCCGCCCTGGCGGAAAACTGCTGCCGTCTGCTTGACGACGGCGCATTGTGCGATGCCATGGGGCAGGCCGGACGTTTGCGCGTTGAACGGGATTTTTCTTTCACTGCCATGGTTGAGGCGCATCAGGGTGTTTTTGCCGGGTTGCGCCGTAACTGAAGGCAAAATTGTCAAATAGTCCTACGCGCAAAGCGCGGAAGACAGTAGGTATAGGTGTGGAATTAGATCAAAAATCGTTGCGCGCATGTTCGCAGGCCGCACAGGTTACGCGAGTAACACGGCTCAGGCGTGCGCGCCTCAAATATGCGGTTTTGTGCCTTGCGGCGCTTTGCTTCTGCTTTTGCCTGGTGACGCTCGGCGTTTTTGTGGCTCGCGCCGCCGAGGTCCAGCCCGTGCCGGAAGCTCCAGCCGAACAAAAAAATGTTCAGCCCGCAGCAACGCCGACAGATGGTCGTGACCAGCAAAAAAATGTCCAGCCAGCCGTTGAGCCTGCCAAGGCAACGCCGCCCGTGGCTGCCAACAGCCCCGTGGAAGTGCGCGAACTGTGGACTGGCTCGCTTTATTCCTCCACCTTTCGGGTGGGTGTTTGCTTTTCTGCCCAGGGCAAGGTGCGCGGTGTGGTTCATCTGCGTCTGTACAACGGCAAGGTTGACGTGTACCACATAGATGGAACCGTGCGTAACAACGATGTGGAGGCGCACCATTCATCCGGTCATACATTCAAGGGACGCCTTGCTTCTGCCGATACTGTTGAGGGTGTTATCAGCCTCAAGAATGGTATGAATATCCACTTGGAAGGCAAGCGCATCCATGATGCGCAACTGGCGCCAGAAGATTGCGCGCCGTTGCCCCAATAATATTTGCGCTGCGAGGCGGGCGTCATTGGGCGCTTTTCTCGGGCACGCTTGGCCTGAACATCCCCTTGCCGCAACTGCTGCGGGGCCACGCGTCCTTGTTGGCAGTTGCCTTCTCACAAAACAAAAACATGAAGGAGTGCCTATGTTCTGGATATGGTTTTTACTGGCCACCTCCCAATGCGCTCTGCTGTATATCCTGGCCCGCAGGGGCGAAAGCATCCCCAGCCGCATTGAGGCCGAGGCCGAGGCCAACCGCGCCATCCCCGAAGACAAATGGCCTTCGGTGGGCATGATTGTGCCGGTGGCAGGCCGTGATCCACGCATGGAAGGCGCTCTGCGCAGCCTTTTGAGTCAGGATTATCCGTGTTTTGTGCCTGTGCTTGTTACTGCGGAAGAAAACGAACCGGCAGCCGAGCTTGTTGGTCGCCTTAAGCAGGATTTTCCTGCTTTGCGGCATGTGGTGTCTGGAACGGCCACCGGCTGCGGGCAAAAGAACCACAACAGCCTCCAGGGCATAGCAGCCCTTGGTGATGAAGTGGATGTCTATGTGTTTTGCGACAGCACACACATGGCAGAACCTGATTTTTTGCGTCACCTGACCGCCCCCATGGCCCGGGGCGAGGCATCGTTCAGCACCGGCTATCATGTGGTGGAGCCGCGTGACGATCAGCCCGTGACCCTTGCTTACACGCTGTGCGTCATGCTCATGCGCTACCTTCAGGCCATGTCGGCCTTTACCCAGTTGTGGGGCGGGGCCATGGCTATGACCCGCGCGGCCTATGTGAGATATGGCGTGGCGCAGTTGTGGCTTGAAAATGTGGTGGACGACTGTTCGCTTACGGCCCTGCTTCAGGTGCGCGGCGCCAAGGTGCAGTTGTGCCCCGGCGCGTTGCTGCACACAGATGCTGTTAACCACTCCACGTCCGTATGGCGGGCCTGGATGGACAGACAGGTGCTGTTTCTCAAATTTTGCATGCCCGGTCAGTGGAAGCTGCTGGGCCTGATGTGCGTGATGATGGCCCTGCCCATGGTGTGCGCTGTTTTGGCATTCTTGGGTTGGGTTGTGAGCGTGGGCAGCGGTGCCGGCGTTTTGCTGGGTCTGTTCTGGCTGGCGGCCTTGGTCAGCGCCCTGCATCTTTGGCGTGGGCTGCTCTCCAAGCCTGTGCCCTTGTGGAGCTGGTGCATGGCTTTTGTAAATGCCGTGCGCATGTTTACCGCCGTTTACTGGCAGAGCATCAAGTCGTGGGACATCGTGTGGCACGGCATCCGTTACGAAGTTGGTAAGGGTGGGGTGGTTTTGCGCTCCGACCGGGCGTAGCGCGGGCGAGGCCTGGCTGCGCCGCAGTTCGTTTTGCACATGCGGCCCGTGACGAAGAAATACAGATTTTGACATGCCCCCACAGTGGTGTGTATTATATCCACCTTTTGTCATGGGCGGCATGCTGTAGAGACGTGTGTTAAGCCCGGTATTTTTGATGCGGCAATGGCGCCGTGCGTGTGCGCGGCATGAGCCATGGCTTTTTTTACTGTTTTTTGTCAGAGTAGTGATTGCACCATGATTGCAATGTCAGACCTTATACGCGTCAGCCTCAGGCAGGTTGTGCGCCAGCGCGGCTTCGGGGTGATGCTTTCTATCGCCCTGGGCATCACGGCGTTTATCGTCCTGGCGGTGCTTGGCCGCGAGATCCGTTACAAGGTGGGGCAGGACATGGTGCTTATGGGTGGCGTTAACGTCATCCAGGTATACATGGACGACGCCCAGTACCCTGGGCAACCCGACCGCGAGTTTTATCCTGAAACTGTAGAAGCGCTTTCCAAACTGCCCGGCGTTAGCCTGGTAAGCAGAAACCTGCGCGACAACAAGAACTTTGCCATACGCGGCACCGGCGAACGCACGCTTAATGTCGATTTTATCGGCATCGACCAGTATTTTGCCGATGTGTATTCCATTGATCTTGTAGCCGGGCGGCTGCTCAATCCAGAGGACATCAACGCCCACCGGCGTGTGTGTCTGCTTGGCAGAGACGGGGCCAGAAACCTGTTTGGCGGCGCTCAAGAAGCCATAGGCAAGCTGCTCTTTTTGGAGCAGGATGTTTTTGAAGTTGTGGGTGTTGTGAGCGGCGTCATGCTGGGCAGTTGGAGCCAGGGCGGCTTTTTGCCCTATACCACCATGGCAGATCGTAACTGGGGCCGCGGCAAGGTGCGCAGGCTCTTTATACGTGCCATCGGCTGGGAAGACGTGCCCCCGCTTGTCAAAATAATTCCCCAGGTAGTGCGTGAGCATCAGTCCGCCCCCTATATTGTGGTGCAGACTCAGGAAGACCAGCTCAAGCGTATCAAAACCACATTCATGTGGGTTGAGGCCTTGCTGTGGCTCGGTATTGCAGCCTCGCTCATGCTGGGCGGGTTTGGCATCTGGTACGGCACCTTTGCAGCGGTTCGCGCCAGAACGCGCGAAGTGGGGCTTAAAAAGGCCATGGGCGGCTCGGATGTTGATATCCTGGCGCAGTTTCTGGCTGAGGCCCTTTGCAAATCAGTTGCAGGCGGTATGTTTGGTATTTTGATTGGCTGTGCGCTGGTTGAAATCGGTTCCCTTTCGTTGGGAACGGGCATCTCGTATTCGCTGCTGTTTGCCAGCAGTGTGGGCAGCATTGTTTTTTCTGCCGTTATCGGCATAGCGGGTGGTCTGTACCCTGCCGTTCAGGCAAGTCGTATGGATGTGGTAACCGCTCTGCGATTCGAATAGCATACAATGCGCGGGTGCGCCCGCGTTGGTGCGGCCCTGCCGCGCATTTATAAGGTGGATCATGGCACCCGTTATTGTCGCCAAAGATTTATATAAATGCTACGCTGGTTTTTCTCCGGTGTTGCGTGGCGTGAACATTGAGGTTGTCCCGGGCGAGATGGTGGCCATCATGGGGCCGTCTGGCTGCGGCAAATCCACCATGTTGCACGTGCTTGGCATGTTGCATGCCCCGGATGCCGGTTCGCTGCAAATTCTCGGGCAGGATGTGCTGACGCTTGACCGTGAGCAGACCGCCAGTTTTCGCCGTGGCACCATGGGCTTTGTCATGCAGTCGAGCAACCTTTTTGACCACTCGACCGTATTTGAAAATGTTGAATTCCCGCTGATATTCGAGCGCGTTCCCCCCGAAGAACGGTGGGAGCGCGTTATCCGCGCCCTTGAGCTTGTGCGCCTTTCTGCGCGCGTGCATTACCGCAGCAACCGTCTTTCGGGCGGCGAGCAGCAGCGCGTAGCCATTGCTCGCGCCATGGTCAACAATCCACGCATTTTGTTGGCAGACGAACCCACGGGCGCGCTGGATGCAAAGACCAGCCGCCTTATCATGGATAATTTCCGTTCGCTCTGCCACACGGGCGGCGTTTCCATGGTCATGGTTACGCACGACCCCAAGATGGCGGAATTCTGCGACAGCATCTACACCCTCGAAGACGGTATTCTGCACTGTCGGCGGCGCGACGTGCCTGAAATGCCCGAAACCATCACGCACAGCCTGCTGCACGG
>QKDT01000053.1 GCA_003251995.1 Desulfovibrio desulfuricans | reverse complement strand
AAAAGGCGCGCGGGTTATTTTTGCCCGCCGCGAAGACAGGGACGTGGGTTTTATCTTTGGCGGTCTTGCCGGGGATATCTACCGCGGGCAGCAATTCAGCTATGCGCACGATTGCCACGAACTCTCACTGGGCAACCTCATGCAAATTGAAAAAATCCGCTGGCTCAGCGAGGAAGGTGTGCAACGGTATGACATGGGCCCTGTAGACGGCCCAAAGATGCAATACAAATCGCACTGGACCGAAAAGGCCGTGCCCATCAGAACCTGGCTGATCGAAAAAGCCTAGGCTTGCCAAAAGCTATGGGCGCGGGGCAGAGCGCAAGACCGCCTTTAGGCCACTAAGGGCAGACGCTCCAAAAGAGCATGGCAACCCGTGAGCTTCCTTTTTCATGCACCATGCCATCATGGCTCATTTGGCGCAGCCTGTCCGCAAGGGCGACCTGTTGCTCGTCCGACAACTGCTTTCTACTGTTAAAGTGCCGCGTGTACATCACAATGGCTTCTTCCAGCGAGCAGTCAGAATCCCATGAGCGTTCAAGATATTCCACCTCAGGATAATAGCCCTGCAGCCACAATATATTAAAGGCGCAGTATAGCCCCCTGCGGGTATATTCATCGTAATTCGCAGCACCAACCAGGGGCGCAAGCTCTTTTCGCACAGAATTTTCGCCCGTAACCTGGGTTATGAGGCAGCAGTATCCCCGCGAAGCTTCGCACATTTTTTCAAGCGTGGCGCGGTCATAGATCGCGGGAGTACGCGAGGCAAAGACAAGCTGAAAACGCTTTTGCCAGCCAATCTGCCCAAGATTCGCCGCATCCCAATCAAGCACATGAAAACTGGCGTTTTCTGCGTTGGCAAGCCGCGCGTTATCTTGTGCGCATTCAATCATGCCTTGGGCAATGTCAGAGCCATCCACGCTGCCAGCCAGAGCCGCAAATTCCAGCGCGTGACGCCCCGGCCCACAGCCAATATCCAAAACAGCATCCGCCTTGCCAATTCCCGCACGCGCAGCCACCCGTTCAACCAGATTGCGGCGGTATGCGCTGGAATCGGCCTCGCCCGAGTGCGCGTTAAATGATTGGGCGCGGCGGCTCCAAAATTCAGCCATATCCGATCTGTCTGGCTGCCTATCTGCCCAGAGCGCTTCAAAATACTTAATGTCCATGTTTCCCCCTGGATAAGATTGCCAGCCGCTATCCATATATATGCACGAAGGATACAGGCAGATGACATGGGAATAAAGAGTAATCCGCCATCATGCCCTAGCACGCTTTTGCCAATGCGTGTGGCTGAGCCCATGAAACGGCAGGGCAGGGGCATGCCCCCCGACATAGTGCCTTGCTCGGCTAAAATTTGGCAAAAATACTGTGGCAAAATCCCCCGAAAACCAGCAAGCTGCACAAAAAATATCCACCTGTATAAAATTAATTCAGTGCTGGTTGGGCAATGCGGAAAATTCTTGACCAAAAAGACAATTGTTTTCCTTGTGAGGATGGCGTAATATGGCGGACTTGAGCAATAAGCCCAGCTTGTAAGGAGCAGGAAAACTATGACCGAGGATAAGTTCGCACCCTCCATGTCGGAGGAAGGCGCTGAGGATTTTGCCGCCATGCTGGCGGCCCACGAAACCGCTTCAAACCGCTTGCAGCCCGGTCAAAAAGTGACCGGTACTGTTATTGCCATCACTGGCGACAGCGTTTTTGTGGACGTGGGCATTAAGGTTGACGGCATCATTGACCGCAAAGACATTCTTGATGCCGAGGGCAATGAAAGCGTTAAGCCCGGCGACAGCCTCGAAGCGTGGGTTACGGGCGTCTCTTCGCAAGAGATCCGCCTTTCCCGCTCCATGAGTGGCAGTGGCGTTGCCGCGCTGGAAGAAGCCCGCGATGCTGGCGTGCCGGTTGAAGGCCGCGTTACCGCAGCGTGCAAGGGCGGCTACACTGTGGATGTGCTTGGCAAACAAGCCTTCTGCCCTGGCAGCCAGATCGGCGTGCCTACGTCTGAAGACGCCACCGAGCTTGTGGGCCGCAGCATGCAGTTTTTGGTTATCCGTGTTGAAAACCGCGGCAGAAATGTTGTGGTTTCGCACCGCGCCATTGTTGAGCGCGAACGCGCCGAACAGCTCGACGCACTGCTTGAAAACCTCAAGCCCGGCGATATGGTTGAAGGCAAGATCACGCGTTTTGCCGCCTTTGGCGCATTTATGGAACTGGCTCCTTCTGTTGAAGGCATGATCCACCTTTCCGAACTTTCCTGGTCGCGGGTGGGCGCTCCTGACGAAGCCGTGTCGCTTGACGACACCGTGCGCGCCAAGGTTATTTCCATCAGCAAGGACAGCAAGGGTCATGTGCGCATCTCCCTTTCGCGCAAGCAGGCCGAGGGCGATCCCTGGCAGGATGTGACCACCAGGCTTGAGTCCGGCACGGTGGTATCGGGCAAGGTTGTGCGCCTCGCTCCCTTTGGCGCATTTGTTGAGCTTTTGCCCGGCATTGAAGGCCTTGTGCATATTTCTGAAATGTCGTGGACAAAGCGCGTTGCCAAGGCTGAAGACGTGCTTGCCGCTGGCGAGATTGTTTCCGTTAAAATTAAGGAAATCAATCTTGAAAACCGCCGTATTTCCCTGAGCCTGCGCGATGCGGAAGGCGACCCGTGGAAGGAAGCCGCCCAGCAGTTTGCTGTTGGTTCAACGGTTAACGGCACGGTTGAAAGCCGCACGCCTTACGGCCTGTTCATCACGCTTGCCCCCGGCATCACCGGTTTGCTGCCCGCAGGCGTTATCAAAAATTCCAAGCAGGGCAAGCTGTACAGCAAATTGGACAAGGGCGACGCCGTTACCCTTACTGTACAAAATTTGGACACCGCCGCCCGCCGCATCAGCCTTGCCCCTGAAGGCGAACAAAACGCACAACCCGCTGAAGATAAGGCCTGGAAGCAGCATGCGACCGCCGGCAGCTCCAACAGTGGGTCTGGAATGAACATCATGGCACAGGCTTTGCAAAAGGCTCTGAAAAATAAGTAACCAGGAGCTTTTCCATGATGATAAAAAAATGTCTTGCAGCCATGCTTGCCGTGACCTTTCTCGCGGCATCGCAGCTTGCCCAGGCAGCGAACCTGCCCGACTTTAGCGATTTGGCGGCCAAAAGCGGCCCGGCAGTCGTAAATATCGGTACGGAACGGAAGGCCAACGGCGGCAACCAGGACGATCTCATGGGGGAAATGTTCCGCAATATGCCGCCAGGGTTCGACAAGTTTTTTGATCAGTTTGGCGGCAAACGCGGTGGCAAGCGCCCCCAGATGAAACAAAAGTCACTGGGATCCGGCTTCATTGTCTCCGCTGACGGCTATATCGTTACCAACAATCATGTGGTTGCAGATGCGGATGTTATCCGCGTAACCCTTGATCAGAGCACGGGCAAAAGCGAGGCTGTTACAGCCAAGCTGGTTGGCGCGGATGAAGAAACCGACCTTGCCCTGCTGAAGATTGAAACCAATAAATCCTTGCCTTTCCTTACGTTCGGCGACTCTGCCGAGCTGAAAGTGGGCGAATGGCTGCTGGCCATTGGCAACCCCTTTGGCCTTGATCATACGGTGACAGCGGGTATTCTTTCGGCTAAAAACCGCAACATTCACGCTGGCCCCTTTGACAACTTCTTGCAGACGGATGCCTCAATCAACCCCGGCAACAGCGGCGGCCCGCTGCTGAACATGTCCGGGCAGGTGATCGGCATCAATACAGCCATCATTGCCAGCGGGCAGGGCCTTGGCTTTGCCATCCCAAGCAACATGGCCTCCAAGATTATCAACCAGATCAAGTCGGGCAAAAAAATCACCCGTGGCTGGATTGGCGTTGGTATTCAGGATGTTGAAGAAAACACCGCCAAGGCGCTTGGTCTCAAAGAGGCCAAAGGCTCACTTGTGGGCAGCGTTATGGAAGGCGAACCGGCCTCCAAGGCTGGCATGAAAGCAGGCGACATCATTGTTTCTGTTGATGGCAAGGCCATTGAAGACTCTGCGGCCCTGCTGCGTGTGATTGCTGACAAAGCCCCTGGCAGCAAGGCTGCAATAACGGTTTGGCGCGATGGCAAAACCATCGACCTGACTGTTACGCTTGGCGAACGTAAAAGTTCGCAGTCTGGCGAACAGGGCGACAAGGATCATAAGCAGAAGAGTGAAGGCTTGCTCGGTATCTCTGTCCGTTCGCTGACGGATGAAGAACGCCGCGACCTCAAGATTGAGAAAAACGAAGGGCTGGTCATCCTTGACGTCAACCCTGACAAGCCCGCTGCTGAAGCGGACCTTCGCCCCGGCGACGTAATTCTCAAAGCCAACCTCAAGCCTGTTCACAGTGCGGCTGAACTGTCGAAGATCGTCAACGAGGAAGGCGCCGCCCGTGGTGCCGTCATGTTGCAGATTTCGCGGCGAGGCGATGTATACTTCAGAACTGTAAGTCTGAGCAAATAACAAGCATAACAACTGGGGCTGCCTCTCAACGGGGCAGCCCTTTTTTTATTACCCATGAGCCTACGCATACTCAGCATTGGCGGGCCATATCTGGCTGCCGCACTCAAGCGACTGGGGCACCACGTTCTCACGGCGCATCCGGCTTCTGATGCCGACATTCCCAGCCCCCACCCATACACGGTGCGGCAACTGCTGTACCGCCTTGACTCCCTTGGCTTCAAGCCTGATGCGCTGTTTTGCTGCGCTGACGGCAACATGCCGCAACTACTTGATCCGGAAAATGCCCCCTGGCCCTCGGTGCGGTATTCCATTGATACGTACTGCAACCCCTGGCACATCCCGTATTCCAATGGTTTTGACACAACACTTGTGGCGCAGAAAGACTACGTGGAGCTTTTTTCAAGCGAGGCTATACCGGCGCGCTGGTTTCCGCTTTTTTATCCGCTGCTTGTGGAACCCGTGGGGGATTTTGCCTCACGGGATATTCCTGTGGCTTTTGTGGGAACGCTGGGCCACAAGAACAACCCGGATCGTGCGCCGTTTCTTAAGGCTTTTCGCTCGCTGCACCCGCTAGTGGCAGTTTCTGGCGACTATAAGCCCATATTTACACGCAGCCGCATTGTTCTTAACCAGACTGCTGCCTCAGAAGTGAATTTTCGTTGTTTTGAAGCGATGGCCTGCGGCGCGGCCCTGCTCACAGAAACCTGCGGCAACGGTCTGAATGATCTGTTTGTTGCAGGTGAAGAAATTCTGCCCACCTATCCGCGCAACGATGCGCGCGCGGCAGCGCTTATTGCCGCCAGGGCACTTGCGCAACCTGAAGCGCTTGCCGCAATAGCGCAAGCAGGTAGCAGGGCAGTGGCCCAACACCACACGGATACCGCGCGCGCCGTAAGCCTCACGCAAATACTGGCAGAAATGTGCGCGCAACAAACGCATAAAGAACGCCTTGAACAATCGCTTGAACAACGCACAGAATTGGTGC
Organism: Desulfovibrio desulfuricans; assembly: GCA_003251995.1. Taxonomy (GTDB): domain Bacteria; phylum Desulfobacterota; class Desulfovibrionia; order Desulfovibrionales; family Desulfovibrionaceae; genus Desulfovibrio; species Desulfovibrio desulfuricans_B. The sequence goes on along the minus strand of QKDT01000053.1, from coordinate 1,392 downwards.
GTGCTTCTTACGGCATGCTTGCAAGCGAACTATCCGACCCACAGTTGCAAGAACACCGCAAATTTTTTGAAAAGTTGTGTCTTAAACAACTCTAGCCGCCATAAATTGCTGCAATAATACTTTTGAGGGTTGCATCCTGCATTGCAGCCATGCGCGATCAGGCCTATAGTTGGCAGAGCACCACTTTTTGGAGGAAATCAATGCCAGTTGTGCATAGCGATGCCGGGCATCTGCCCGGGCTTGATAAGCTGGAAAATATCCCCGCGCTCATGAGCGCGTATTACACGGAATTTCCCAATCCCACGGTTGCGGCCCAGCGCGTTTCATTTGGCACCTCTGGGCATCGTGGCACTTCTGTGCTGTGTAGCTTCAACGAGGAGCACATCTACGCCATCACCCAGGCGGTGTGTGACTATCGCGCCGCCAAAGGCATTGATGGGCCGCTGTTTCTTGGCGGCGATACCCATGCGCTGTCTGAAGCCGCTTTTCGCTCTGCACTGGAAGTGCTGGTTGCTAACAACGTAACCGTGCGCATTGCCGTAGGTGGCGCGTATACGGCTACCCCGGCAATCTCGCATGCCGTACTCAAATGGAATGCGGGCCGCGTTAACGGTCTGGCTGACGGCATCGTTATCACGCCTTCGCACAATCCCCCGAGGGATGGCGGCTTCAAGTACAATCCTCCCCATGGTGGCCCGGCAGAAGCGGAAGTTACCAGCCAGATTGAAAAATGCGCCAATGCCTACCTTGAAAACGGCAACAAGGGCGTTAAGCTTACCCATCTGCGCGCGGCTCAGGCCTCTTCGCTGGTGACGGAATACGATTTTATCGGCAGCTATGTGCAGGATCTTGCAGGCGTGCTTGATATGAAGGCCATTGCCTCATCGGGGCTGCGCATCGGAGTGGATCCGCTGGGCGGCGCAAGCCTGCCCCTGTGGGAACCCATTGCGGATGCCTACGGCATTGACCTTGAAGTTGTGAACAGGGCAGTGGACCCCACGTTCCGCTTTGTTCCCTGCGACAAGGATGGAAAAATCCGCATGGATTGCTCCTCACCCTATGCCATGAGCCGCCTGCTGGATCTGCGCGACCATTTTGACCTGAGCTTTGCCTGCGACCCGGATTCTGACCGCCATGGCATTGTGACGCGCAACGAGCTGATGAACCCCAATCATTATCTGAGCGTTGCCGCCTGGTATCTGTTCCGCACGCGCAGAGAATGGCCCGCCCAACGCGGCATAGGCAAAACCCTTGTTACCAGCGCCATGCTCGACAGGGTAGGCAAAGACCTGGGCCGCCCGGTTGTTGAGGTTCCCGTGGGCTTTAAATGGTTTGTGCCTTACCTGCTCAATGGACGTTGCGGCTTTGGCTGCGAGGAAAGCGCTGGCGCTT
>QKDT01000201.1 GCA_003251995.1 Desulfovibrio desulfuricans | reverse complement strand
AGTGAAACCGGGTAGTGAACAAGACAGAACGAAAGGTTGCGTCCTGGCCTGTTTCGCGGGGTTTCAGCCAGCGTTTGCACGTCTTCTCGGTAGAGTGGCGCTTCGTTTAACATTTCTGGTCGCATGCGCAGGGTGGCGCGCACAGATTCCTGCCTGCGCCAGTGGGCAATGCGCGCGTGGTCGCCGCTTTGCAGCACTTCGGGAACCGACAGTCCTTCCAGGGATTCTGGTCGCGTGTAGTGCGGATATTCCAGTAATCCGTGCGAAAAACTTTCGTCGTCGCCAGATTCTTCCTTGCCCATAAATCCGGGCATCAGGCGGGCAACGGCCTCCAGTACGGAAAGGGCCGCGCTTTCGCCCCCGTTAAGAACAATATCACCCACGCTCACAGGTTCAAGCGGAAAAAGCTGCAACAGCCGCGCGTCAATGCCCTCATACCTGCCGCAAACAATGGTCAGATCATCCTCGCGTGCAAGCTCGCGCACCATGTCCTGCGTCAGCGGGCGACCACCGGGGGCCATAAACAGCATACGCCCGGGCCGCTCAATGGAGCGCAAGGCGCGGGCTAGCGGCTCGCCCTGCATGACCATGCCGGGGCCGCCGCCGTAGGGGCGGTCGTCCACATGGCGGTGCTTGTCTGTGCTGAATTGCCGGGGATCGTGAAGGCTGCATTCCACAATGCCAGCCTCCCGCGCACGGCCCATCAGGGCTGTGGACAGGGGCGATTCGAAAAATTCGGGAAAAAGCGTGACAAGGTGAAAACGCGGCATGGGCGGAGAGTGCCGCAAAAACGCTCGGCTTGCAAGAAAATGTCTGCCGGGGTTGTAGGTGGCACTGTTAACCGCGCGGGCGCAACGCTGCCAGCCCGTGCAGCAGCCCGTGCAGTAGAGTGTGCGGGTTCGTTATAAGCATTTTGGGCCAAGGCAAATTGATAAGGCTTTCATCGGCGCTGATTACAGGCGAAAAAATATCTGGCTTTACCTCAAGCCGCTGCGCAAGGCACAGCCAGTGCCCATGGTAAGGGATGCTGCGCCAGAGGAATGCCCCCATGGGGCCACGCCAAACCCCGGCCCGCTGTCCAAATCGGCCTGTGGGCACACTGGCGGGATTTATACCCAGACCCATGCCGGAAGCCTTGAGCAGTGCTTCCTTGATTGTCCAGCGGCGTAGGGCCTCGCGCGCAAAAAATGCTTGCGGCAAACTGTGGGGCGCATGCAGTTCTGTATTGGAAAACGCGCTGGCATGGGGCGGGCTGGCGGAGAGTGATTCCGCATCCAGCGCGTGAACATAAGCGGAATTTGGGGCCGGCGCAGGGCAAAAGGCGCAAAATGCCGCCATATGGCTGTGACTGAAAGCCACATGCCAACCGGAAAGCAGGGGGCGGCCCTGAATATCCATGCTTAGTTGCGGCAAGGGCGCTGTATCTTGGGCCGCCTGCTGTGCGGCAAATGTCAGCAATTGGGCGCGCACAAGCAGACGCGACAAAGCCGCGTGCAGCACTTCCTGCGTTCCGCCTTGCTGCGCATCCGATGGCGGCGGCGCATCGTGCGCAGGCTTTTGCCCAAGGGGTGGGCGACCAAATCTGCGCACATGGGCCAGTTGCCGGGCGTCAAGCCATGGTTCAAGAGCCGCTTCAAAGGCATGCCGCCAGCATTGCAGCTCGGCAAAGGAGCCAACAGGCAGGGGTGTGCATACTATGGTGAGCGGATGTTCCATGGTGCTTCCAGAGTGGACTTTTTATAAAGACGCGCAAACCGGCTGTTTTACAGAAAACAGCCGGTTTGTCATCTAACGTATTTTTGTTATGAAGCGGTTGTCGGTTACGGATGGCAACCGCCTTACAAACATGTTGTTGTGCAGATAGCTATAAAAATATTTCTTACAAAGATCCGCGTTGGGAGATGCCTCTTTCAAGACTCTCTGCTTACTGACGTGGTTTGCCCCTGGAGATTATTCCGCCGCCTTGTGCTTTTGGTGTTCAGCTATGACCTTTTCCGCCACGGGTTGCGGGGCTTCTTCATAATGGGCAAATTCCATGGTGAAGAACCCTTGCCCCCCAGTCATGGAGCGCAGATCGGGCGCATAGCGCAGCACTTCGCTCATGGGTACATGGGCCTTGATTTCGGTGCTGCCGCCCTGCGAATCCGAGCCAAGCACCTTGCCGCGGCGGGAAGAAAGATCACCGATAACATCGCCCATGCTTTCATCTGGCACGGAGACGGTGAGCAGTACGATGGGTTCAAGCAATACGGGTTTGAGGCCTTCCATGGCTTTTTTGAAAGCAATGGAGCCAGCCACCTTGAATGCCATTTCGGATGAGTCCACCGTATGATAGCTGCCATCGTATACCTTTACGCGGAAGTCTACCACCTGGCACCCAGCCAGAAAACCACGCGCGGCGGCCTCCTGAACGCCCTTATCAATGGCGGGAACATACTGCCGGGGGATAACGCCACCCACAATGGCGTCTTCAAACACGTAGCCGGAGCCACGGGGCAAGCCTTCCATTTCAATCCAGCAGTCACCAAACTGACCACGTCCGCCCGATTGCTTTTTGTGGCGGCCCTGCACCTGGCATTTGCCTCGCACGGTTTCGCGGTAGGGAACCTTGGGCGTTTTAAGGACGATATCCACCTTAAAGCGGCGTTTGGCTTTTTCTACAGAAAGTTCGATATGCAGTTGCCCCATGCCGGAGATAAGAATGTCACCGGTCTCTTCATCGCGGCCCAGGCGCAGGGTGATGTCTTCATCCAGCAGCCTTTGCATGGCGGCGTAGACCTTGTCTTCCTCCCCCTTTTCCTTGGGGGCGAGGGCGTAGGTGATGAGCTGCGGGGGCAGGGCTGGCATGGGCAGGGCAAAGGGAGATTTTTCGTCAAAGAGCGTGTCGCCCGTGCGGGTATTCTTAAGCTTGGCAACGGCTACAATGGCTCCGGGGCCAATGGGCTCCTTGCAGGGAGTTTGCGATTTGCCCAAGGTGTACAGCAGGTTGCCAAGACGTTCGTTTTCTTCTGTGCGGGAGTTCTTCAGCGTGGCGTCGCCGTTGATGGTGCCGGAAAGAACCCGCAGAAGCGAAAGCTGCCCCGCAAAGGGGTCGGCGAGGGTTTTGAAAACAAAGCAGGCCACCGGTCCTTCAGGGTCGGCGGCGCGTTCTGCGCCATCGCTGCCAGCAAAGGGCGGGCGATCAAGGGGCGAAGGCAGCAGGGCTTCGATTGCGGCAAGTACGGCCTCGCCGCCTTTGTTTTCAAGGGCAGAGCAGGCCAGCACCGGCGTAAGCTCACCCTTGAGCACGCCCGAGCGTAGGCCGGTTTTGAGGTCTTCTTGCGACAGGCTGCCCTCTTCAAGATATTTTTCCATAAGAATTTCATCGCTTTCAGCGATGTTTTCAACGGTCACGTCGCGCAACAGGCTTACATCGTCGGTTAGGGCCGAGGGTATTTCAGCCTCTGCTGTGGTACCGTCTTCGACAAACATGCGGGCCTTGCCCGTCAATACATCGGCTACCCCCACAAAGGATTCGCCCTGGCGAATGGGGAGCTGCAGCACAACGGGCTTGACGTTCAGCCCAGAAAGCCCATCAAGGGCCATCTGGAAGTCTGCGCGGTCACGGTCGATCTTGTTGACCACGATGATGGCGGGCAAGCCAGCGCCGCGTACAAGGTTCCAGAATTTTTTGGCAAGAGGGCGCACGCCGTCCACCGCGTCCAGCACAAAAATCACGCTGTCCACGCCTTTGAGGAGGCACTCCATGTCGCCGGTAAAGTTGCCGTCACCGGGGATATCCAGAAGAAAGTGGCGATTTTTATTCCAGAGATATGTGGCGCAGGAGGGTTGGACGGAGCCGCGTCGGCGGGTTTCTTCGGGTTCGTAGTCAAGGCATGTGGTGCCGTCTTCTACAGCCCCCAGGCGATTTACCGCCCCGGCTTTGTAGAGAAGCATCTCAGCCAGGGATGTTTTGCCGCAACCGCCGGTTCCGACGATGGCGAACGTGCGTTGCATTTCCAGTGGAGTAGGCATGGTTTTCTCCCTTCGTAAGCGATATGGCGCGCCCTGGGCGGCCTGGTGAACGAAACTAGGGAAAGGAACAAGTCTTCCATCTGCTATTGGCTCTCACGTTACAGGCTTGTGGCAAAAAAGGAAAGAGGCCGCCGCTTTTATTGTAAGGCTTAACGCTTGACAGCAGAGGCCGCCGCTGTGACAGTTATTTAGATATACACTGGAGCTGGTGGAGGAAAAGGCCATGGCGCTATGGGAATGGGCCGCTGCTGGCGCGGTTTTTGTGGCGGTTGTGGTTTTGTGCGTGCGGCTGATGAAGCGTGGTTTGACCACGCTTGAGGACGAGCGCGCTCAATGCCTTGAAAACATTCGCCAGATGGAAGAAAAAATTAAGGAAGATCAAAAAAACATGGCTTCCAGCGAGCATCTGCGCATAGCACGCGCCGGGCTGGAAGATCTGTTGCGGTTGGCGGGCAACCCGTCGGGGATGTGGCTTGAGGCCGTGGCAAAGGGGCAGGGTGAGGCGCGGGGCGAGGCCCTTGTATTGCATCTGCCCAAGGGGGAGTTGCGCGTCAGCCTGAGCATGCGCGAGCGGGAGCTCAAAGGGGTGCGCAAGGTGGCCCACGGGCGCGGGCGCTGGCATTTGAGCAGTGTGGACTTGCACGAGGAATATACGGATATTGTGCCGCTTATGCGCGCCATCAGCGCCAAGCTTGCAGCCTGCCTTGAGGGGCCGGAGGGCTCCAATGCCCCATTTTGCCCCCTGGGGGATCCCGCAGCCGATGTGCCGCCCGAATTGCCCCATCTGATGCGGCGTTTTACCACTGCAAAGGCGGCACGCCCCCGCCGCCCGGTTGTGAGAGAAAGTGAACAGCCGCGTTCTGGCGATGTGCGCTTTTCACACAGGACCCTGCGGCCCAAACCATCACCTGCGGGGGGCAAGCATCGCTGATACTGGGGATTGGTAAAAAATGCCGCCACAACATGTTGCGGCGGCAGGGGTGCTAGTCTGTAAATGTGAGATTGCGGAACCAGTCCGGCACGGGGATGGGGCGTCCCTCAGGGTTGACCAGCGCGTGCTGGGTCATACCCGTAGCCAGAAGTCTCGTCTTGTCCTCGCTCCATATCTCATATACAAAGCGCAAGGATGCGCGCGCCCATTCACTTATGCCAGCGCGCACAAGTACAAGGTCATCATAGCGGGCGGATGAGCGGTAGCGGCACTGGGCCTCACGCACAGGCAGAATAAGACCTTTTTTTTCAACTTCTGCATAGCTCATGCCGCAACGGCGCATATATTCGCTGCGGACCCGCTCGAAAAGATGCAAGTATTCTGCATAATAAAGCACGCCCATTGTGTCTGTTTCACCATACGACACGCGGTGCGGCATCCAAATATCAGGGGTGGGAAATTGGTCATGCACGAAACGGCTCCTTGTTATGCGTTTTCCGGGCATTTTCACAGCAGATTTGCGGTACGTGCAGGCGGCTTGGTGCGTCTGCTGCTCTTACTGGCGCTCAGTATGACCTTGTTTGCCTGCGCCAAGCAGGCCTCGCCGCCAGTGGTGGAAAGAAATCTGCCGCCCGTGGGCTTTGAAACCCCGGAATTTTTTGTGAGCAACCTTTTTCCTTCCAGTCAGGATCTGACAAGTTGGAAGGATATGGGCCCCAGTGTGCGTAAGTCGTTGCGTTACGTCAACAGCAAGCCCAAAAGCGCCATTGCCGTGCAACGCCCTGGCCTTACGGTCACATGGGGCGATATGGCCCGCTCGCTCGAGCGGCTTCAGGAACTTTTGCCCCGTCTGGACAAAGAACCGGAACTGCTGCTGGCAAACTTTCGCTGGGCGGAAGTGACGGGCGGCATCAATTATTCCGGCTATTACGAACCTGCCGTGCGCGCCAGCCGTACCCGCAAACCGGGATATACGCAGGCGATCTACAGTCTGCCACCTGACCTGAAAAGGGTCGTTGCCAAACGCGGCAAATATTATGACCGGCGCACCATTGAAGAAAAACAGGTGCTGGCGGGCAAGGGGCTGGAACTTGCCTGGGCCGCAGACCCTGTGGACGTGTTTTTTCTTGAAATTCAGGGTTCTGGCAGGCTGATCTTTGACGACGGCACCCAGGCCTATGTGAACTACGCCGGGCAGAATGGGCACAAATATAAAAGCTCGGGCCGCATTATGCGCGAAAAGGGGCTGCTCAGGCGCGGCGATATTTTTGAACAGCGCGAATGGTTTAAAAACAACCCCAGCCGTGTGCGCGAGATTCTTAACGACAATCCCAGTTATGTTTTCTTCAAATACGGTATGCGCGGCCCCACAGGTGCCATGGGCTACCAGGTTGACGACTGGCTGTCCCTGGCTACTGACCGCAGCTTTATCCCCTTGGGGGCTATTGTGGCCTACGGCGTCAATGTGCCGGATGAAGCCAGGGGCAGGCTGCCCCTGCGTGGAATCGGCTTTGCCCAGGATGTGGGCGGGGCTATCAAACGCAACCGCATAGACATCTTTTGCGGCGGCGACGACCGCGCCAATTACGTAGCCAGCCACCTTGACGCCAAAGGTCCGGCCTGGGTGCTGCTGCTGCGCTAGCGGCATATTTTAAGTACTCTTTACCCCAGGCTGCGTGAGACAGCTTTTCGCCGTCTGGCAGAGGGGTAGGCGCTGTTGCCTTGTCCGTGCTGTAATCGTTGCGGGCATAAAGCCAACACCGGCTTAGCGTGTACGTTTAGTTGTCTTGTTGCAAAATAGAATAACGCATTTATCGCTTTTGCGTGGCTGCGTGGGGTGTAATTTTAAAATATGTAGGGCCGGAGCGGTTATAAACTGCTCCGGCCCTTATGTTGAATACAATTTTTTATTATGGCTATTGATGTTCTGATACAAGATATTTAGCTCTCATATCCTATTTAATTTACAAGTACCTATGGCAGC